>JAUVVQ010000004.1 GCA_030604525.1 Phycisphaerae bacterium
CCACACACCCTCTTGTTGTGGACACTAACAGTAGGAGTCTCGGTAGGAGTACCAGCTGTCGTCGAAGGAGAAAATTTTCCGACCAATTGACTCCGCTCGCTGTCGGATTGCGCCCTATCGGAAATGCTATCTGGTAAATTGTCTTGCTGCGCTAAATACATGGAACTTTTCCACAGGTTTCCACATTATCTTAAAAAAATTATCAAACTAATTGTACTTTACTCAGCATCTGCTAAAAATACTCTTAAGTTTTCACACGAACTCTCGATAAATTTAAAAGGGTTCTGCGCTGAAAACACTTTCGGTAAGTTTAAGACGGTAGTTAACAAAAAAAGATTTGAAGCTTAAAAAAATTACTCAATAACAAGGCTTCGACAAACTGGGTCCTATAATTGTTTAGCAATACCGGTATCGAGCAAATAAGCTCCGGCGAATTCCGGTGAAGAAGTGTGGTTATCGCTGCTTAGATTCCGCTGTCCGTGGATAGTAATACAAAGGCAAATGAAGGGCAAGATGTATCTTGTCAGGATTTTCACTATTTATCCTATAATTTTCAGGTGTGAGCCCCTGCAAACTTAAGAGAACGGAAGCTTTTTGCTTTTACAATTTAATTGCGAGTTTCAAACAAACAGTGTTAAGATTTGCTCAGGATTATAATGGGCAAAAAAAATTAGTCAACGAATGAAACAAGACCGTATCTGAAGTTAATCGGTCCCTATGTTGATAGTGGAGATTATTTGTCTTTACCGGCTTCTGCTGATTTGGTATATTCGCCGCACTATTTAAGGTATTTTAAGGAGTGTATAAACCGGGTCAGAAATTTTTGGTTCAAAAAAGGTGGTTATGGATTTTAAAGACAAGAGAGTTTTGGTAACAGGAGCGGCTGGGGCTATTGGCAAAGGCGTAGCAGAAGGATTCTGCAAAGCAGGAGCGAGGGTTTTTGTTACCGATATTGACCGGAAAGGACTCGATAGTACTGTCGAGGAAACGGGGGCGCAAGGAGAATGTCAGGGTTTGGCTGCTGATGTGACAAAAGAATCTCAGGTCAAGGCCGTGGTTGAAGGGGCGTCGAAGTTTTTCAACGGACGAATCGATATTCTTGTTAATGTAGCGGGCATAATCGGCTCTTGTCCTATCGAGGAGATGACCGAAGAGGTCTGGGATAATATGTTTGCGGTAAACTGCAAGGGGACGTTTTTCTTTATAAAAAATGTTGTCCCGCTGATGAAGCGTCACAAGTACGGCAGGATAATTAATTTTTCATCTAAATCAGGCAAGACCGGTTCGGCACTTTTAAGTCACTATTCTTCGGCAAAGGCGGCGATAATCGGTTTGACTCAATCGCTGGCGTATGAGCTGGCGGATTTTGGTATCACCGTGAACTGCTTATGTCCGGGCATCACCGAGAGCACCGGTGTCTGGAGCACTGTTTCGGCAGGTTATGTAAAAGGGATGGGACTTCCGATTGAAGAGGTTGTCAAGAAGTTTACCGCCAAAGTTCCGCTTAAAAGATTAGCAAAAGTTGAAGATGTAGTTGCGGTGACGATGTTTCTTGCCTCAAAAGGGGCGGCTTATATGACCGGTCAGGCGATAAATGTTACCGGCGGAAGAGAAATGCATTAATCATTTTAAAACTTTAAATAAACACAGGAGTGTAAAAATGTACACCAGAGAACAAGTTGCGAAAACGATTGACCATGCGGTTTTGAAGCCATTTTCGACCGATGCGGATATTATTGCCGGCTGCAGGATGTGTGCGGAGCGTGGTGTCGGATGTTTTTGCGTAAGGCCTACCGATGTTTCGCTGGCAGCTAAGGAGCTTAAAGACAGCACAACAGTTGTTTCTGCGGTGATAGGTTTTCCACATGGCAGTAACCGGCCCGAGGTAAAGGCACGTGAAGCTAAACTGGCAATCGAAGACGGGGCAAGTGAGCTGGATATGGTTATGAACATCGGCAAATTTCTCTCCGGTGATTATGATTTTGTCCGGAAGGATATCGAAGCGGTAGTTGAACAGGGTAAAGAACATAAAGCTATTGTTAAGGTTATCCTTGAGATTTGCTATCTTTCCGATGAGCAGATTGCCAGGGCCTGTAAGCTTGCGGAAGCGGCGGGTGCTGATTTTGTCAAGACCTCGACCGGTTTCGGTGACGGGCCTGCGACGCCTGAAGCGATTGATATTATGATGAAGACGGTTGGTAAAACGATGGGTGTTAAAGCTGCCGGTGGAGTCCGGTCGTATGAAACCGCGGTTGCTTACCTGGAACAGGGCTGTAAAAGACTCGGTGTTGCTTCAACCGAAGCTGTATTAGATGGAGCTCCGGAATGAAAGAGAAGATGAAGGCTGTGGTATATCATTCGCCGGGCGATATCAGAGTTGAAGAGGTTGCTGTTCCGTCCTGTGGTCAAGATGAGATTCGCATAAAGATAGAGGCCTGTGCGGTATGCGGGACTGATTTGAAGTCGTATTTGCACGGCAATCCTCGGATAAAGGCCCCGCAGGTGATGGGGCATGAATTTACGGGACTGATTGATACGATTGGTGAGAATGTAGAAGGATTTTCAATTGGTGACAGGATTGTTATGGCCACTTCCATTTCCTGCGGTGAGTGTTTTTATTGCAAAAGGGGGTGGCGTAATCTATGTGTGAATTTAGCTCCGATGGGTTTTAGTTTTCCCGGCGGCATGACAGAATTTACCACAATCCCCGGGCGTGCTTTGCAGAACGGTCATGTTGTGAAGGTTCCTGCGGATGTAAAGCCGGAGCATGCCTGTCTGGCGGAGCCGTTAAGCTGTGCGGTAAATTGTGCTCAGAGCTGCGATATACGTCGGGGTGATACTGTTGTTGTCGTTGGAGCGGGGCCTATGGGGATTATGAACGCCTGTATCGGGCGGCAGTTCGGCGCCGGCAAGATTATTTTGGCTGAGATAAATGAGGTTCGGCTGAAGCAGGCGAAAGATTTCGATTTTGATTTGGTTATTAATTCCGCCAACGAAGACCTTGTTAAAGTCGTCAAAGATGCAACCGGTGGTATTGGTGCTGATGTAGTTATAGTAGCGGCACCGGCGGCCCAGCCGCAGGAGCAGGCGTTGGATTTGGTAAGAAAACACGGCACGGTTTGCCTTTTTGCATCTCTGCCTTCGAGTGAAAGTGTGCTGTCACTTGACAGCCGAACGATACATTACGGTGAGATAACCGTGATGGGGACGAGCGATTCAACCGATTCTCACGTCAAAAAAGCGGTAGAGCTGATAAGCAGCGGTTCTATGCCGACCGAGAAAATCGCAAGTCATATTCTTGGGCTGGAAGAGATTTTCAAGGCATATAAGCTGATGCAGAGCGGCGAAGCCCTGAGAGTGGTACTGAGGCCGTAAAAAGGAGGTAATTTTTATGGATTTAAACCTTAAAGACAAGGTTGTTCTGGTGACCGGAGGTTCTCGCGGTCTTGGCAAAACTATATGTATGGTTCTGGCCTCCGAGGGCGCAAAGGCGGCGGTAAATTACTATCGTAACGCTGAGAAAGGTGTAGATTTGGTAAAAGAAGCTGAGGCGGTTGTCCAGGAAATAAAAGATACTTACGGTGTAGAGTCGCTGGCTGTCGGCTGTGATGTTTCCATAGAATCGGATGTAATAGAAATGTTTGACCTGATAGCGGAGAATCTTGGCGAGCTGGATGTCCTTGTCAACAACGCTGCGGTTTGTCCGACGTGCAAGGTTCATAAAATGTCCGAGCAGATGTGGAGCGAGACGATTCGGACTAATTTGACCGGCACGTTTTTTACCAGCCGAGAACTCGTAAAGAGATTGCTGGCGGCAGAACGTCAGGGACGAATTGTCAACATTGTTTCTCAGGCAGCTTTTCGCGGTTCGACTACCGGCCATGCGCCTTATGACGCCAGTAAGGGCGGGATAGTGTCATTTACTATTGCTTTAGCGAGGGAGGTTGCTCAGAAAGGTATTTGTGTCAATGCGGTAGCTCCCGGAATGATAAGGACGGAGATGGTTGCCAAGGTGTTAAAGGAAAACGAAGAGAAGTATCTGAACCGTATTCCTCTGCATCGAATTGCTGAGCCGAAAGATGTTGCCGATGTAGTGGTATTTATGTCGTCAGAGAGAGCGTGCTATATGACCGGTGCCACAGTGGACGTTACCGGCGGTATATTGATGCGTTAAAAGATTTTACTTGGAGGTATGATTATGTCCTCAATGCCGGTCAGTGTAAGAATCCGTTTGAGTGGAATGATGTTCCTTCAATATATGATGTTTGCGGTTTTCTGGCAGCCGTTAGCAGACTACCTGAATAAGATGAATATGAGCGGCACTCAGATGTCGTTCATTTTGGGCTCAATGGCAATTGGTTGCCTGGTTTCGCCGATTATAGGAATGATTGCCGACCGTCATTTTGCAAGCGAGAAGGTTTTGTTTGTGCTGAATTTAGTGGGTGCGGTTTTGCTGTTTTGGGCAGCTAAGCAGCGTGATGTGACGATGGTGTTCATAACCCTGCTGCTTTATATGCTCTGCTATATGCCGACGTGGGGACTGACCAGTGCGATAGCAATGTCGAACAGTCCGTCGGAGAAATTTCCTCAGATTCGGGTGTTTGGCTCAATCGGCTGGTTTGCATCTGGGATATTCGGATTGGTAGGATTAACCATCTTTAATACGAAAATAGACGGCAGTGTCATACCTCTATACTGTGGTGCGGCGACAAGTTTTGCGGCAGCGATATTGGCTTTGACCCTGCCGCATACCCCGCCTCCAGCGAAAGGTCAAAAAGCATCAGTTATTGACGCCTTAGGTCTTCGTGCGTTTTCGCTGATGAAGGATTTTCAGTTTACACTGTTTATAATTATTACATTGTTGGTGATGATACCGTTTTCGGTTTATTGGTCGTATTTTTCTATATATTTAGGAGATAAAGGATTCAAGCTTTACGCCGGGACAATGAACTGGGGACAATTTGTAGAAATGTTTGTTATGGTTAGCGTTCCAGTAGTATTGGCAAAGATAGGTATTAAATGGGTAATGAGCATCGGTCTTGTGGCTTTGTTATCGCGTTATTTGTTTTTCCTTTTCGGCAATGTGTACGACCAGTATTGGATGATTTACGCTGGAATTCTTGTCCACGGGGTAATATTTGCTTTCTTCTTTGTGGGCGGTCAGATTTACGTTGACAAAAAAGCGCCGAAAGAGATTCGTGCGCAGGCCCAGGGACTTTTGTTTCTCCTGTCTTTTGGTGTGGGATTGCTTTCTGGAACTTTTATATACGGTAAACTTATCGAGGTTTATACGATGGAAGAGGCGACTGGAACGGTTTGCAACTGGCGTCCGATATGGCTGATTACAACAGTTATTTCAGCGGCATTGCTGGCTGTTTTTGTAATATTCTTCCGGGATAAGATAGAAGTGGAGCAACGGTCAGAAGAGCAGGTTTCGGTGGTGCCGGAGCAGATTGGTTCTGAATCGCAAGGTCAGTAGCGAAGAAAGTGTTGGAAGGAAAGAAATGTCGAAGTATTTAATGGGCATAGATAACGGCGGAACGGTATCAAAGGCGGCGCTCTTTGACCTTCAGGGTAAAGAGATAGCGGTTGCGTCTCGGAAGACGGGACTTCTTACACCGAAACCCGGCTGGGCTGAACGTGACATTGAGCAGATTTGGCAAGCTGCCGCTGAAGCTATAAAGGAAGTGGTGAGCAAATCTGGTGTTGCCGCAGATGAAATCATCTGTGTTGCTCCTACCGGTCACGGCAACGGTTTATATCTGGTTGATGAAAATGGTAAGCCGGTTCGAAATGCTATTATGTCAATGGACAGCCGGGCCAGAGGATATATAGATAAATGGCAGCAGGAAGGTATAGATAAAGCAATTCGCCCGAAAACGATGCAGAGCATCTGGCCTGCCCAGCCGAATGCGCTGCTTGCCTGGATGCGTGATAATGAGCCGGAGATAATGAAGAAAGCCGGCTGGGTACTTATGTGCAAGGATTTCATCCGGCTTCGATTGACCGGTGAAATTTATGCGGAGCTGACGGATTTTTCAGGCACGAGCTTGATGAACGTCGGTACCGGTGAATATGACGATGAAGTACTTGAGGCGTTCGGGATTTCTGATATGCGTCGATTGCTCCCACCGCTTAAGAAGACGGCTGAGATTTGCGGTCAGGTTACATCCGAGGCGGCGGAGCAGACAGGCCTTAAAGAAGGCACGCCGGTGGCGGGGGGTATGTTCGATATCGATGCCTGCGGGCTTGCATCCGGTATTGTAGATGAAAGCCAGTTGTGTATGGTGGCGGGAACCTGGGGTAACAATCAGTATATATCTAAAAAGGCGGTTATTGACGGGGTGTTTATGACATCCTGTTACAGTATTCCGGGTTATTATTTAATGCTGGAGGGCAGTCCGACCTCGGCCAGTAATTTTGAATGGTTTATTAACCAGTTTTTCCAGGCGGAACAAGAATCGGCGAAAGATGGGGGCAGAAGCGTTTATCAGCTTTGCAACGAGCTGGTTGCGTCGGTTCAGCCGGAGGAGAACGATATTATATTTTTACCATTTTTGTACGGCTCGAATGTGAATCCCGATGCCAGGTCATGTTTTATCGGGCTGGAGGGTCGGCATAAGCGTGAGAATGTGCTGCGTGCGATTTATGAGGGCGTGGTGTGTTCGCATATGACGCATGTTGAAAGATTACTTAAGTTCCGCGATATGCCTGAGAGAATTCGCCTTACCGGCGGCGCAGCGCAAAGCAAGGTCTGGGTGCGGATTTTTGCTGATTTTTTCCAGAGACCGGTAGAGATACCTGAAGGCACTGAACTGGGTGCGTTGGGTGCTGCGATTGCAGCTTCGGTGGCAGTGGGATGTTATGACAGCTACGAGGATGCTATCAATCAGATGGTTAGTTTCTCAAAACCCCAGGAGCCCGACTCACAGAGAAAAGCTCTTTATGCCGCCAAGTACCATCGCTACAAGAAGGCGCTTTCCGCTTTAGATCCGTTCTGGGAGGAGCTCAAAAGTCAGTAAATGCTGCTGTTTTCTACATTCAGGCGAAATAAGCGGTTCTGCTGCGGATTTTATGTTTCCTGAATGTTGGAGCGATTGGTAAAGAACTGCAAAATCGTAGTAGGGTTTTAATTGGCCGGAGTTAGGTATTATGCGTTTTTTTGTTGAAAAAGAGCTTGATTTGAGCTAATATAATGTTTTTGGCTAAAAATAGGGAAATATAGTGGGAAAAAACGGAGTTTCCAGGGAACAGAAGGCAGATTTATCTCATCTTAATGGTGAAAAGCGGGAAAAGAATGTTCGTAGAGATGGCCAAATGGATGGATATGAAAGGATCGTGTCCCGCTTGAAGGCAGGGAGCCGGGTAGCGGCTTCTGAGCTTGTTGATGTTTTTTATAAGCAAATATTTATTTATATGCGACGGCTGGGTCACAGTTCTCAGACAAGTGAAGACCTGACTCAGGAGGCTTTTCTGCAGATTTGGCAGCATATCGGACAGCTTCGAAACAGCAGGGCTCTGAATAGCTGGATATATAAAGTGGCGAACAATGTTTCCAGACTCTATTGGCGAAGGCATAAAGACAAAATTCCTGAGGAGCTGGATGAGAAGATTTTAAAGAGCGATGGCAAAAGCAGCGTCTCGGTAGCTGAGGAAAATGAGCAGGTTATGCAGGTCAAGGCATCTGTTGCTAAACTTCCGTTGAAATTAAGAGAGGCGGTTGTATTACATTATATGCAGCATTTGACTATTTCAGAAGCGGCGCAAGCGATGGGAATCAGGGAAGGAACTTTTAAAAGCAGGTTGGGCAGGGGCTTGGATAGACTGAGGAAGCAGATAATTAAAGGTTGAAATGATGGAAAATAAAGAATTGGAAGAAGTGCTGAACAGGTTAGCGGATGCAACGGAGGAGAACCCGTCTGTCGGTCTCGCTGAGCAGATTAAGGAACAAATACCGCATGCGTTTCCGCACCATCGAGGGCTGAGCACTATCAACATTATGATTGATTTGAGGATAAGCCGGCTTGCGGCAGCGGCAGCGATAATTATCACTGTCATTGTGTGTGCCGGTTTTCTAAGTAATAAAACAGGTGCAAACAATATCTACCACGATAGTAAGGTTTTGTTACAATACTGGCTGGGTGGTGAGAGCAAAAGCGGGAATGAAATCAGCGTTGCTCCTTCTGAGTTATACAAGCGCCTGGTGCCGAAAAATAAAGATGTCGTATATTATGGCGATATTGTCGAGCCGGGCGATGGTGAGGCAATTTTGATGTACTGGAAACTTTCTGACGGCGAATATAAAGTGGTTTTTGGTGATTTGAAGATTAAGAAATGTGCCGTAGAAGAGCTGTTGAAATTGCAGTCCAGGATGTTGGAGAAGAGAGCAAAATAAGAAAGCGTTTTTTGGCGGAGATAGTTATTGCCCGTTGAGAGAAGAAAATCCAAAGAGCTTGTTGATGGAGAGTTAAGTTTCCGCTGCGATTTGTCAGTACTGTTTGGAGATGAGAATTTGTTAAATTTTATTCACTTTAACTATAAAGGAGGTAAAACAAAAAGCAGATGTTGATTGTGTTTGAAGTTTTATGTTAATGACGGCAAAAATTTGAAATTCAAAAAGGAGAATTATTATGACACACTCCAAAAAGGGTTTTACACTTATCGAGCTTTTGGTAGTAATTGCCATTATCGCGCTTTTGATGTCTATTTTGGCGCCTGCCCTTACGAAGGTAAGAGAGCAGGCAAAAAATGCATTATGTATGTCTCGACTTCACCAGTGGGGAGCAATCTTCAATATGTATGCGGAGGATAATAACGGTCATCTAACCGGTTTTCATGAAGTGAAAACCGGTGATAAAACCTATGCTCCGCCGGGTGCCAATATTGACGGCTTTCATGAGCATTGCTGGGTGCCGAGATTACATCATTTTTACGCTGAGAAGATAAAATACACACAAGTGAGCGGACAATGGAAAGCCCAGACAGCGAACTGGAAGTTTTGTATGTGCCCTGCGACAAACAAGACCTAGCTTGACGGCGAATTCGCCGGTCCAATGACCGGCTGGGACTTCAGGTGGGTACAGGAATACGCTGACCAGGAGTATTATTCCTATTATGATTCTGCATTCGGCAGCTATGGTAAAAACTCCTGGGTTACTGAGTCAGTGCTCAATGGAAACACAACTCCCTCTATGTGGTATGACCTTGCGACGTTAGCCTGGCACAACACGCGTGTAAGGGGAACCGGCAGGATACCGCTTTTCGGCGACTGTACTATGATGGGCGGTTTCCCCGAGCCCACAAATGGGGTTCCTGGTGTAGCTTATCGTGAGCCGATGCAAGGCGATGGCGAAATAAACCGATGGTGCATAGACCGGCACAACCTGAAGATCAACATGGTTTTCCTCGATTTTACCGTCAGACAAGTAGGCCTCAAGCAACTCTGGCAGTTATACTGGCATCGCAACTGGGACCTGAGTTTAGCACCTGACCCCAGAAACCCGGAGCTATGGTCGAGCTGGATTTGGCCTTCGCCTGTAATAGAATTAGGATTTTAAGATATTAAGAATGAGCAGGGATAAGGCCGGCATTAATGCCGGCCTTTTTATCTGTAAATGAAGGGCTGATTTGGCAAGTTGGATTTAGTAAATAATCGCGGTCGCTTCCTCAATTGTTTTTATGACCTCCTCAACGGGGGAGGATTTGGTTACGTAAGCGTCGAAGCCCTTCTGTAGAAGTGCGGAAGCTTCTGAGTCGTTTAGCGGGTTTACTATGGCAATTATTTTTACCGTTTGCAGTTCCCGGTCTGAACGGATGCTTTTAGATATTTGTTTTGCTTCAATATCTTCTGAGAGCAGATTTATCAGCAGCACATGGGGGACAAATCGCTGAGCAATCATTCCAGTCTCAAAAGTGTTTGAGACAGATTGCACTTCATAGTTTCCTTTTTCTTTTAAACCCTGCTCCAGGTTTGATGTGTCCTCTTTGTTGCTATCTACTATAAGCACTCTAAGTTTCCCGATTAGCAGACCTGTCAGAGGCATATCATGGGTTTTCATAAATCTAACCAGGTTGTTCAGAGGTATGCGTCTATCCTTGCTTCCGGGAATTCGATAGCCTTTTAGCTGTCCCTTGTCGAACCATTTAGAAACAGTTCGAGGTGCAACATTACATATTTTGGCTACTTCGCCGGTTGTTAATACATTTTTACCTTTTGACATATTGCATTTCCCCCTTAATTTTAGCACCACAACAGTCGCTAATTCGGCCATTTTAAGGGTTTTTATAACCTCCAGATACAAATAACAGTTTAAATTACCAATAAATACGTTTCTATTTTGTTATACGTCCCATAAGCGATTTTAGACGAGATGAAATGTATTAAATTTATGTTAAGGTCAGGAGCTTTGGCGTGCTGGTATAGGCGGAATAAAATGCCTTTGATTTGTGCTTTTAAAACAGTTAGAATGCACATCAGAAGGTTTTAGATAGTTTTAGACAAGGAGCCGTTATGCAAATTTATCTTTCCAGACCTGATATAGTAGAGCAGGATATTCAGGCGGTTTGTGAAGTTCTTCGGAGCCCCAATCTCTCTCTCGGTCCGAAACTTGGCCAGTTCGAAAGAGCTTTTGCCGAATACATTGGTCGAAAAAGATGTGTGGCTGTCAACAGCGGAACCAGCGGTCTGTTTCTATGCCTGAGTGCTTTGGGCATCGGGGCGGGCGATGAGGTGATTACCACGCCGTTTACTTTTATCTCGTCGGCAACATCGATTATGATGACCGGAGCCAGGCCTGTTTTTGTTGATATTGACCCGAGGAGCTTGAATATAAACCCGGAGAAGATTGAGAGCAAAATAAACGAGAGCACCAAAGCGATATTGCCTGTTGAGATTTTCGGCAATCCGAGAGGTATTGAAGAAGTTTGCAGCATTGCCCAAAAGCATAATCTGGCCGTTGTTGAAGACAGTTGTGAAGCCCTCGGCTCGGCGGTAAATAACAAAAAGGCAGGCGGCTTCGGCGAGATGAGTGTCTTTGCTTTCTATCCTAATAAACAAATAACCACCGGTGAGGGGGGAGTTATTCTTACCGATGACGATGATTTGGCTGACTTGTGTCTTTCACTTCGCAACCAGGGAAGGGGCAAAAAGGGCGAATGGTTAAACCACGAGCGACTGGGTTATAATTTTCGGCTCAGTGACATCAATTGTGCTCTCGGAATCTCCCAGCTTGGCAGGATTGGCCAAATCATTGAGAAAAGAAGCCAGGTTGCCAGATGGTATCAGGAAAATCTCGCGGATGACGAGAGGTTAATCGTTCCGACGGAACCGGATGGGTGCAGGATGAGCTGGTTTGTCTTTGTTGTCCGTCTCAGGGAAAGCTTCTCTCGTGACCAGCGTGATGAGGTCCTTCGGGTTATGACAAAGGCAGGCATACAGGTGAGCAACTATTTCTCTCCCCTTCACTTGCAGCCGTTTGTTGCTGACGAATTCGGTTACAAAAACGGTGATTTCCCTGTTACAGAGGCCGTTTCTGAAAGGACGATTGCTTTGCCGTTCTATAATAATCTTAGCAGGGAAGAAGTCAAAACCGTTTGCGGAAATCTGAAAGATGTATTGGCCAAGGTAGAATAGCAGTGATTTGGAATTAGCCGTATATATCATATACTTTATTGGTGCAGGCGAAGATTTTTTTGATTTTCAGCCGATAAAAAGGTCTTTAAATCTGGTATTCTGGGGAGAATGGAGCCGCAGAAATTTGAAGTGTTTTAAGTCTGTCCGGCTGACTGCACGTTGAGAATAATTCGAGCTGTTATTTGGAAAATGGTATTTTGTTTTATACAATTTAGGTGAAACAGCTTTAAATGCCAGGGAAGGTGAACGCGTTTTAGAAGGGGGAGAAGCCGATGGGTTGGAGAACGAAGCTTGTATTTTTGCTAGTTGTGTTTTTTGCTGGTTTTATAACGGGTATTTATTGTCTTTCTCCAGTGACGGATGAACAGAGGGCCGAGGTTTCTTCTAAAGGGTTTATTTATTCAGCCCTGAAGTCAGATGAATTTGCAAAGTCTTTTAATAG
Source organism: Phycisphaerae bacterium (assembly GCA_030604525.1). Lineage (GTDB taxonomy): Bacteria > Planctomycetota > Phycisphaerae > Sedimentisphaerales > Anaerobacaceae > JAUVVQ01. The sequence goes on from JAUVVQ010000004.1 coordinate 12,075, forward strand.
CGGCATTCATAAGTGTATCAGTTTCAGCAAGGATGCCGTCAAGCAGACCGGCGAATACTTACATACTAAAATCGAGGATTACAAAAAGGACAGTTAAGTGGTTTGTCATAATGCCATTGTTGTTTTAATTGATAGCAATTGCATATACGCTTAACAGGAGGAGGTATATGCGACGAATTTGGCCGTGGTTTCCGCCGAACCACGGCCATTTTGCTGCGCTGCAAAGAACGCTGCCGAACAAATTGCCCGGCAGCGTTGACTTTATTTCTCAATTGAAGTCTATAACAAAATTGTTACTCTTCGTCCGGTACTATTTTTGCACCTTCCGGAATTTCAAACTTGAAAATCCCTTCCGGTATAGTGACATTATATTCTAAGCTATCTATTCTTTTGACGCCTTCGTCAGGATCGCATTTGAGCGCTTCCATATCAATTGGCAATTTCGTCTCGGGATCAATGCGGAAAATATACTCCTTTTCCCCAATGTTTCCTTGAGCGAGAGTACACATATGAACACGAATTACTTCCTGTTGGAGATCTTCATCAAATTGGAAATGGAATTGTAACTCACCATGGTGTTGTTGCACCCAATTGACCAAATCTTCAAAAAAGTGGGAAAAACGTACTTCGGATGCGGGGACATATTTGCTTCGGATTCTCACAAGATTTTTATCTTTGTAGTAGTAATAGGTCGCCTGGGGGGTTCCCACAATCAAAAAATTGCCCTGATCTGCATAATAATATTCTTCCCGGCCCGTCTCAGGATTTATCTGAACCCAAATTTCTCCCGGACTATTATCCCAATTGGTACAATATGCGTGTACTGAATGAATAGAACGCATTGCTTCAATTGTTTGCTCAATGGCATAGGCGGGGGCGACTGAGTAATTTAGAATTGTAACAATAGATGCGACAATTAGTAAGACTGCTGCCGCTACGGCTAATTTTGTAATTGGCTTATTCATAATCATTCTCCAGATTTGTATTTGCCGAGGAGGGCGGTTTGACAGCGCATCAAGCAGGTCTTTTTCGAGCTTGTCGCGATGGCTGGGGTCAGGGGTGTCATCGAACTGAATTCCACGAATAAAATCTTCGAATCTTTTTTCTTTATCAGTCATTTTTCAAACCTCCTGCTGGGCGGAAGTAATTTTCTTTCGCAGTTTTGCAAGTGCTCTTGCTAATTGGCTGCGTATGGTTCCGTTACTGCTGCCCAAAACCTCGGCAATTTCGGTTAGTTTCAAATTTTCAAAAAAACGCAGTGTGATGATAGTTTGGTATCTTGGCCTTAGCTCGAACATCACTTGTTTTAAAAGAGCGATTCTTTCAGATTTATTTGATGATTTCAGACAGTTGGCGGCCTGGTTATCAGCATTATTAAATGCCTTTTTTAAAAAGCTTTTTCTGCGAATGGTTTTCCTGAAGCAGTTATTGACTTCATTGGTTGCGATTTTATAGAGCCAGCTGCGAAACTCTCGTTCATTGCCTCTGAAGCGGTCGAAATTTTCGACAACACTTAGAAATACCGTTGACGTTACGTCCTCGGCTGTTTGTCTTTCGAACAATCGATGGACGCAGTAACGAAGGACTGCATCGTAATGCCGGTGATACAACCTAGCAAAGTCCACAAGGTTATTGCGTGCTTTGGCTATTAACTGAGCTTCATTCACCGGACGCCCGTTTTCGTTTAAGCTAATGTTTGTTCTCCACAGATTTTTTGAACCGGTACAACTATCATCACAATTATAAATGCGCAGAAAGACAAAACGTGGCAAAAAATAAAAAAATCCTGCCACATTATGACAGGTTTACTATGTAAGCTTTATGGAGCTTGCTCTCGATAATGTTTCGGGTCAGATTGGCCCATTGCTGACAACCGTCGAGTATAACACTATCGCTGCTGACCACAGTCAAGTCACTTTTTATCAGTCTGGCATCTGGGCTGTTAAGGAGTTCGATTTCCCATTTCCATTTGTTTTCGTGCGCCAGTTGTTCGATAAGTTTTTTGAGTCGTCCGCTGTTGGATACCGGCCTATCCAGAAGCCAGAGCGTTTTGCCGGCGTGGATTTCTTTTAAGAATTTGCCAGTAAGTTCAATAGCGGGGATAGTTTCGGTAACTTTGCGGTATGTTCCGTGTATGCTTGCTAAATCGCGGAAGCATCCGTCACATCCTTTGAAGATTACTCCGCCTGCCATAGCCGCCTCGATGGTGATTAAAAGGTTGTATCCGTCAATGACGATGTTCTGCTGCTTTAACCGGGATGGTTCGACCATTTTCTTTTTCCTTGATGCTGATTGTTGGTCTGAACAGGCGCTTCGCATAATCGCCAGCCGTTGTCTTTCGGTAAGCCCGAATTTGTCACCTACCAGTTTAAGAGAGCTTTTCTGAGCATAACCTTTGGTAAGCAGTAGAGAATAATCTTCCAGAGCTTGACGCAAGCCAGCTATATTTGCGGGACAGAAAAGTTTCGCATCGTTTGGATGCGGTCCTCTATGCGTTCGTTTATCAGGCATATATTCCTGCTTTTACTTAACCTCTTATCAGCTTGTATAATAAGTTACAACAGGACGGTTGACAAGCTTCGAGAAAAACAAATTGACATTAACTGCGTGTGCATCTAACATTAGATTTTTAGAGATTTTGTAAGGTCTGAAGATGCCCAGTCACAATTTATCGCGTATAAAGATAGATGATTTGGATATAATCGGCTATTCGATTGCCGGCGAAGAGACCGTTGTCGCAATGCCGCAGCTGGATGTCTGCTTCGATATCGGCAAAGCTCCTGAACAGGTTATCTCCATAAATAATATTCTGCTTACACACGGGCATATGGATCATTCTGCCGGTATTGCTTATTATCTGTCCCACAGGAATTTCTGCGGGCAAAAACCCGGCACTATTGTAGCGCCGCAAAATATGATAGCAAATATGAGGAAGATAATCAACGTCTGGGGGAAGCTGGACGGCAACGAAATACCGGCTAATCTTGTGGGCGTAAAACCCGGCGACGAATACAACATCAAGCCCAATTTAATAGCGAGGGTCTTTCCAACCAAACACAGCAGGGGCTCTGTCGGGTTCAGCGTGATAGAAAAGAGAAAAAAGCTAAAACAGGAATACATAGAGCTTAACAGCCGACAGATAGTAGAGCTGAAAAGGCAGGGCGTCGAGATTGATTATCCTCTTGAAATACCGATTGTTACCTACCTTGGTGACACTCAGTATGTTGATTTCTCACAATTGAATTACATCAAAGAAAGCAGAATACTCATTGCCGAATGTACTTTTTATGAAACCGAGCACAGCGGCAGGGCTGAGGCGGGTAAGCATATGCATATCAAGGAATTTACTAATCTTTTGGAAGACCTGGACAATGAGCATATCATTATCACCCATACTACTCAGCGGACACCTATGCGTGAAATACGAAGGATATTAAAAGAGACCCTCTCGCCGCAAATACACGGCAAGATTATACTGCTTATGGACAAGAGACCAGGTTTGAGGGGTTGATATTAGATGAGTTGTTGCGGCTTGATTGTTTACCCAAACTGTAAAGAGTTGTCCGTAAAGCTAAACTTCAGTTTGGTCTAAAGTAACTGAGAATTGGAGTGCAGAAAAAATGGATAACAATATGGAACGAGTGCCTGTAAAGATTTTTGAGGACTCGGAACAGGTTTGCAAAGTTATAGCCACACGCATTGCGGGTTTGGTACGTGATTCTTCGAAAAAGGGTAAAGAAGCTGTGCTGGGCCTGGCAACGGGTTATACCACAATTGGTATATACACAGAGTTGATTCGAATGCACCAGCAGGAAGGGCTTGACCTTTCTAACGTAGTTACTTTTAACCTTGATGAATACTGGCCGATTGAACCGACAAGCATACAGTCATATCATTATTGGATGAACCTCAACTTCTTTGACCATGTAAACATTCCTCAGCGTAATATCCACATCCCTTCAGGGACGGTGCCTGAGGCTGAGCTGGAGGCCTACTGTCGCAGGTATGAACAATCAATAAGGGACGCCGGCGGAATTGATTTGCAGATTCTCGGAATTGGCCGAAGCGGGCACATCGGCTTTAATGAGCCTGGCTCACCGCGCGACAGCCGAACACGCCGAATTCAGTTGGACAGAATTACTCGTATGGATGCCGCCGGTGATTTCTTTGGTGTGGAGAATGTCCCTCGAATGGCTGTTACAATGGGGGTTGGAACCATTATAGAAGCTCATGAAATCATCCTTTTGGCTTTGGGTGAGCACAAGGTGGATATAATTCGGCGTGTTGTTGAGGATGAAATATCCAAGGACGTAGCCGCCAGTTTCCTTCAGGAACACCCTGATGTTACGTTCTATCTGGATGAGGCAGCAGCGGCTGAATTAATCCGTATGTCTACTCCGTGGCTTACCGGGCAGTGCAGTTGGGATGAGCTCTTGGAGCGCAGGGCCGTGATATGGTTGGCCGGGAAAACCAAAAAGCCGATTCTTAAGCTGACCGAAGAAGATTACGCAGAAAATAGTTTAGGTAACTTAATCCGGGCTCTTGGAAGGGTCTACGATATTAATCTTAATGTATTCCGACGGATGATGAAAACCATTACCGGCTGGCCGGCCGGCAAAGGGCAGTCTAAAAGAATTCTGATTCTCAGCCCGCACCCTGATGATGACGTGATATGTATGTCGGGAACGATGATGCGGTTGGTTGAACAAGGCCACAACGTGCACACAGCGTGTATGGTTAGTGGACATCTGAGCATCTACGACCATGATGTTCTGCGTCACGCTGAGTTCGTGAAGGAATTCAACAAAATTTTCAAGCTGACACCAGAGCAAACCATCGTTATTGAAGAACACATCGAGAATTATCTCCGGGGCAAAAAGATGACAGATACAGACACACCTGAAATACAGCAAATTAAGGCGCTTATCCGCCGGACGGAAGCTATTGCAGCTTCAAAGTTCTGCGGCATCCAGGTTAAAAATATCCATTTTTTGGATTTGCCCTTTTACAAAACCGGAACTGTGCAGAAGCTTTCGGTCGGACCAAAAGACATTTCAACCGTTTGTGAATTACTGGAGGAAGTTCAGCCGCAAATGATATTCACCGCCGGCGATTTGTCAGACCCTCACGGGACTCATCGATTGTGTTTGAAGATTTTTCTTCAGGCATTGGATAAATACTCACATATTGAAAATGTTCGGCGGGATATATGGTTGTATCGCGGGGCCTGGCAGGAATGGACGCCGGAGCTGATTGATATGGCAGTGCCCTTATCCCCCGATGAATTGCGAAAAAAACGATTTGCTATTTTCCGGCACGAAAGTCAGAAAGACCGAGCAATGTTTCCCGGTCCCTATGACGACAGGGAATTCTGGCAGCGAGCCGAGGAACGCAATATGGCTACAGCCGCAATATATAATGCTCTTGGACTGCCTGAATATCATGCCATTGAGGCTTTTGTCCGCTGGCCGGTGCAGCGCTCATTGCAGGCAGCGTCTCAATTAAGCCATGCCCCGTGACCCGTGCGCAGGCAGAAGGTTTTTGCGCATCTATTTCTTTTTTTTCAAGCACGAGTTAATCTCATCCAGGTCAAATTCTTCCGGGTCGAATTCGCCTGCCCACTCCAACAGTTCCCGAGACTCAGGGTCGTCAGGATGCTCGAGCGCTTCCAGCAAATCGTAATAGCCCCACGGCCCACCGCAATCTTCAGGCGGACATGCCCGTTTACCAGTCACACAAATGGGGTATCGTTTTCCTTTTTCTGCTTCTATAATTTTCTCTACCAACAGCTCATGTTCCCAGTTGTCTCCAAAATCATATGTGTATAGGAACTTTACTTTCTCTGCATGAATTACTTCGGACAGTTTTACCTTTCTTTCGTTTATGGTTTTGTCATAGAAATCAAGCGGGTCTGAGAATTTATCCTGTGGCAGACCATAACGCTGCCCATCGCTTTCGAACTCGTGCAGGTGGTAATTTTCCCAGCCCATCACAACTTGTAGAATCTCATGAAGCTTATGTAAAGTTATATTGTCATGCACCTGAATTCTCCTCCATATCGGCGGACGAATATCCCTAAGCTTTACTTTAATTTGGTAAATCATTTGCTCGCTCCTTTTACTTTATTAGAGATATCTTACTTTGGTTTTCTCGAATCGGACAGGCAAAGTTCCACAAGCTCATCAATTACCGCTGTCCCGGCACAGAGTACCTTATCTGCGGCGCCCCAGTAAAGTTTCAATGTTCCATCTTCTTCCGGCACGGCACCGCAGCAGAACACCACATTTGGCACGTATCCGACTGTCTCAGAGGAATCTTCCGGCTGCAGAATCCAGTTGTCAGCGACACCTAAAACTTTGTCCGGCTCATCGAGCTTGTGCAAAGCTACGCCGAGCCGGTAAACAGCTCCCGCCATTGTTTTGAAAGCGCCGTGATAAATATTCAGCCAGCCCTTATCTGTTTTGATTGGCGGGGCACCCGGGCCTATTTTCATTTCGTCCCAGTGATATGCAGCCGGCTTTATTATAAGTTTTGATTGGCCCCAGTGAATCAAGTCAGGTGAATAACTTATCCAGATTGACCACGGGTTTATGTTGGTATGCGGCCGGTCTAATCTGGCGTATTTTCCGTTGATTTTCTCAGGGAATAGAACGGCATTTCGATAGTCCGCCTGGGTGATAAAGGCCACTCTTTCGACCGATTCGAAGTCCATAGTTTTTGCCAATCCTATGCGAACGCCATATTCGGAATATGCACTGTATGTGATGTAATAGGTGCCTTCTAATAGGGTAATGCGTGGGTCCTCGATGCCGAACTTTTCGTATTCCGCAAATCCCGTCTGACTGCTTGCTGTCATAAACGGCTCTGGACGGACCTTGAATTTGAAGCCGTCTTCGCTTTCGGCAATCCCGATTATCGAGCGACCGGTATCAAGATGAGAGCGGAAAAGCATAATATATCGCTCTTCCTGCTTTACTACACCGGCATTATGAACCGTCTCGACCTTGTATGGAACGTCTTCTTTAGTAAGTATGGGATTATTCTCAAAACGGCTAACAATATTTTTACTCATCCGGGACCTGCCTTTTCTGTTTCTCTTCTGAAGATTTCTTCATATACCTTTTCGTATTTTGCAACCATACGGTCAATAGTAAAGTTATCCTCGACATGCTGACGGCATTTTTCCCGCTCAATTTCTTCGATTTTGCCAATTGCCTGCACTGCTTCGTCTGTATTGTTTACCAAAAATCCGGTTTCCTTATCTGCGATGACCTCTCGGCAGGAGCCGAGGTCCATAGCGATTACCGGCACACCCGCTGCCATTGATTCGACCATAACCAACCCAAACCGTTCCGGAATTGTGTTAAGATGAAGTACCGCAAAAGCTTCTTTCAGCAGGGTGTCCCGCTGGGGAGGATTAACCGAACCGATGAATTTTATGGATGTGTTATTGATATGCGGTTTTATGAGTTTATCGAAATATTCCTGGTCCTGAATTATGCCTGCGATTATCAAATCCATACCGCTTTTTTTTGCAACTTCAATTGCGAGGTGAAATCCTTTATCGGGATGAATTCTTCCGTAAGCAACCAGCTTGTTACCTGCTGATTCCCTGAAGGTAAGGTTCCGAAGGTCTATGCCGTCATAAACGGTAGCCAGGTAGTCCAGCTCCCGGTCTCTGTCCGAATCACTTATCGAGACGAAGTAGGTGTCCTTATAACGGCGGTAAACCCGGAGTATATCCGGTGACGAGAAGCCGTGTATTGTCGTGAGCATCGGAGTATCAATAAGCCGGCTGTAAGTCAACGGAAGATAATCGAAGTTACTGTGAATCAAATCGAACTCGTCCGAGTGTTCCATACAGAAGCAGATATGCAGGCAGGTGGATACCGAGGGTATTTGTGTTTTATCTTCTTCGTATCCTTTATCGATGACGGCTTCTAATTTTGCTTTTGTTATAGAATCTTTTGTGGCAAATAAAGTAACGTTTTTCCAGCCGCGTGCAACCAGCCCTTCGGTGATATTACTTGCGACGGTTTCCCAGGCACCGTATGCCCTCGGCGGTGTTCGCCAGGCCACAGGAGAAAGGATGGCTATACGCTTATCTTTTATGTCCATCTTTGTGTATCCAATAGTCCTTGAGATAGCGATTTTGGTTTAAGAGATACCCTTTTCTTTCTGGACTTGCTTTTTGATTCGCTGGATGTGTCCTCGCCCGAGCGCTTTGACTTCACAGCCGAGCTCGAAATAGCGGTGAATTTTGTCATCATCAAGGATACCGAAGCAGTCAATCACTGCCAGCGGTCCTGCCGCCCATTCGACGATTTTTTCAGGGTCAAGGTCTAAATAGGGTTTGTGAGGGACTGCAAGAATCATTGCTTTGGCCCCTTTAAGGGCTTTTTGAAGGTCATCCTGAATTCTGAGATTTGCCAGGTCATCCTGATTTCTGAAGAACCTGGCAAGCGAGTGGCCTTTTGACGGGTAGGTCTCTTGATTTTCCAGCTCGTGCCAGTGTTTAACATAGGGGTCATGAACTCTGACTTTGGCTCCCATCTCAGCCAGCTTTCTTACTACTTTTTCCGAACCGCTGTAACGGGTGTCGCCGACATCCTGTCGGTAACTTGCTCCACATAAGAGCACGGGGGTATTAGCAACTATTTTGCCCATATTCCTCAGTGCATCTCTGGTCAGTTCCGCTGCGTGTATGCCTCGAGTGTCGTTAATGTCGATGGCGGCTGTGGTTATCTTGAATATATCGTCCTCGAATCCGAGTATATGTTTGTAAGCCCAGTAGCCGAGACCGCCGTCTTTCGGCAGACAGTATCCGCCTATACCAGGACCGGGAAAGATTATATTACTATGGGTAGGTCTTACTTTAATTGCCTTGATAACCTTGATTAAATCCACCCCATTGTGTTCAGCGAATAAGCTCCACTCGTCGAGGAAGGCCAATATCGTTGCTCTAAATGAATTCTCCACGATTTTAGTTGTTTCTGATTCGATGGGTTTGTCCATCACTGTCAGGGGAAATTTTTCGGTATTAATCACTTCGTGCAGGAATTTTTCCACTCTTTTTTTTGCTTGTTCATTACATCCGGAACATACTCTCCAGAAATCCCGAATAGATGAGACATAATTTTTTCCCGGCATAACCCGCTCGAAGCTGTGCGCCAGGAGCGGTTCGGAATCTATGTTTCTGTCGGCAAAGTTTTTTTTCATAATTGGCCAGGCCACATACTCTGTTGTTCCCGGCGCTACCGTGGTCTCTATCAATGTAAGGCAGTGGGCCGGTATCTTCTCTGCGATGGTTTGAATTGTATCTTCCAGGGCCTTCATCTCAACCTTTCCGGTGCGCATATTCCCCAGGTCATGCTTGGTATAATCACACTGAACGTCCACCACGACGCAGTCAGCAAGTTTCAGACAGTCATTATTATATGTAGCTACCAGCGTCTCTTTTTCAAGCACACAGCATTTAATCATAGGTTCAACCTCGGGGTCTTCTGCCTTTACAGGAGCCAGACCTTGATTAAGCAGCGGTATTTTCCAGTAGCTTCTTGTGCTTGGTCTTTGGCACCCGATAACGAATTTGGTGGGTTTCCCGCTCTTTTTATCTACCGTGTCGGCAACAATAGCCGCCATTACTGCTCCGACAAAACCGACCCCCATTACTATCACTATTTCTTTGCCGTCGGATTTTGCCTCCTCAGCAAGCGTTTTGATTCGCTCAAATTCCGCATCGTATTCTTCGGGTTTGGGGATGGGAAATTTTTCCCCGGCCGGACTTGCTGAATATTCGGTCATTGTAAGTACCTTTCTAATACTGTCAGTATTCTTAGTATTTTTACGCTGCTTTACTAAATCGGCTCATGTCGTGCCAGCTGATGGTCTATACTTAAATCTGAAAGAAATCGTCACCAGTTTAGCAATAATGTTTTTCCCTATCAAACTTTTTCTTTTCGGTGCACAGCGTGGTGTATATTGTAGTGGCTGGTTATGTGCTTTTGATTATTTTAAGAGGGGTGAATTTCTTTAACGCTGGTTATAGATATTGCGTGTAAAATATTTTCGATGGATAATAAAAGAGATGGAATTATTTATCGGACAGGGTTGTCTCATTTTGCTTTTACTCAAGCGGCTTTGGCTCTGCAACCTTTCGGTAGCCGATTGCCTTTATTACTTCCAGCACTTCAGTCCAGGTGGGAAAGGGTCTGTCATTATTACGTTTATAGTTATCAATGGCCTTGATAAACTCAAATTGTTCGTCGGTCATATTACCTTCTTCAGCCGCTTTGCGCTCAGGACTTAGGCGTTTGCCCGGCCCTCTGCGGCGTTCTAATCCGGACCTTTTTTCCTCACCGTTTTTACGAATATCTATACCCGAGCGTCTGTCCACAACACTTCGCTGGTCTTTTTTGTTACTGTTCTGTTCTTTGGATTGCTCTTGACTCATTTGGATTCTCGCATTCTCAGCACATTGGTTGTTGTAATTTCAGTTCAAACTCTCGTAAACAGTTTTGTAAATTCACGGATTTTAACCTTGAAACTCCTCGTCGAAGACATCTGCGTCGTAATCATCGTCGGGCTCCTGCTCAATCGCATAGTCGTAAAAATCATCATAGGCATCCTGTGATTCTATGATGACATGGGCTTCGTCCAGATATTCTTCGGGAACCATTAAGGCGTAACCGGTTTCCCTGTTTTCGGTTGTTTCATTTACTTCAATAACGGTTACCGGTATATCATCGTTTTTCAGCAATGATTCGTAGGTTTTGGCTTCTTCGATGTCGTCAGCGACCGTTACAGTTACGAGGTCTTTCGTATCTGTCTGTGATTTTTTGTCCTTTTTGTTATATTTTGACATTTTTTACTCCCCGGAAAAATATCACAATATTTATGGTATCTGTTTGTCATATTTTTTTCTTTATAAGCCCTTTCGTCAAAAGATACACAAGGAATTATTTAAAAATCTTAAATTTTTCCCGTATTTATTATAATTATTCCTCTAAATATTTATATGCTCATTTTCGTCTATCGGTTTGATAATAATAAAAATTTAAGGTTAAAGGGTTTTTTCCCTTGCAAAACTTCGGGAGATTGTTTAAAAACCTTTCCAAGCCCTTAGAAATGGTATAAAAAAGGGCTCAAATGAGGTTCCCGACTGGAAGGAATCGTATTCGAAATACTAAATATTATATTAACAAGGAGGCTTTGTAATGGCGGATAAAGAATCTTTAGTTGTGGCAAGTAAGGTAAAGGCGTACATTAAAAGCAATGATATGATGACCTCGTCTGATGCCTTGGGGGCACTTAGCGATGCTGTATATAGTTTGCTTGATGCAGCTATAAAACGCACCAAGGCCAACAAAAGGAGAACAGTTAAAGCCCAGGATGTATAAGGGTAAGCAGAAGCGTCTGATTTTGCTCTTTAAGGTTTTGCAAATTTGATAAGTAATTGATTAGATGTTTCGTGGATATTTAAGCCGTCCAGTGTTTTGCTGGGCGGCTTACTCTTTTTGGCAGTTGCGAAGCTGGTAGTTCCCCCTGGAAAAACAGTTCTTTTTAAATCTTCACCGAGAGCTATATTTGTTGCAAAGGTTATATACCGGACTTTGCTGCGAGGCGTAGAATTAATATGACAATATTTCGAAGTGTTGGATTACAAAATAACAGTTGAATCTCAGCCCGTAAAATTCCCATTAGTAACCTCAAAAACGACTTTTTGACAAAAAAATTTGAACTAAAAAATCAGAAAAAACCGATGATTATGTAAAGAACCTCAAAAAAGCCCGTTTTTTTGGTTTATTGCAATTAAGACTGTTCTACTCTCAGCCGATAAAATGCGTATCTTAAGTGGAGAATGGGAACGGGTTATAGGAATTGGGGCAAATGTAGTCCCCATTGTACTGAGCTGAAACTGTCTACGAGATTACTAAGAAGGAGTTTTTATGAGAGTTTTGATGTTAGGCTGGGAATTTCCGCCTTTTATAAGTGGTGGGTTAGGTACTGCCTGCTACGGCTTGACGAAGGCGATGAGTCAGCTTGGCATTAAGGTAACTTTTGTTCTGCCGAAACAGGTAGATGGAGATTACGCAACCCATGTCAAATTGCTTACTCCTGGTTCAAAAGGAGCCGTTTCTGACGAATTTTCAGGGTTAGAAGGGTGCAAAAATATCAGTTTTCGGACTATCGGCTCACCCCTGAGGCCGTATTCTACCCCGGAGTTTTACCGGCAGAGTATTGAGCGGATGTTGGAGCGCACTGGGAAAAAGAATAAAGATATACCACAAAACTGGCAGTTTGAGGGGATAGATTACAGCGGCGATATGTATACGGAGGTTCATCGATATGCCGCCCTTGCCAACAATTTGGCAAAGGACGAAGAATTTGACATCATTCACGCTCACGACTGGATGACTTACCCGGCAGCGATAGCCATAGCTGGGCTGACGGGGAAACCCCTCGTAGTTCATATCCATTCCACTGAATTCGACCGCAGCGGTGAGCACGTCAATCAGATGATTTACGATATTGAGAAGAAGGGCTTTTATTCAGCAGACAAGATAATTGCTGTAAGCCATTTTACTCGCAACATACTTATAAGCAGATATGGAGTCCCGGGTGGCAAAATTGAGGTAGTTTATAACGGCGTGGAGCGGAACGGAACCGATAACTGGCCTCTTGAGAAAAGCGGCATACAAAAGGATGAGAAAATAGTTCTTTTCCTGGGACGTATTACCATGCAGAAAGGACCGGAGTATTTTCTGCAGGCCGCCCAAAGAGTGCTTAGCGTGATGGATAATGTCAAGTTCGTAATGGCCGGCTCGGGAGACCTTGCTCATAGAACGATTGAAATGGCTGCCGAGCTTGGTATCGGAGATAAAGTCCTCTTTACGGGTTTCCTCAGAGGCGATGATGTCAAAAAGATATATCAAATGGCTGACCTCTATGTTATGCCTTCTGTCTCCGAACCGTTTGGTATCGCACCTTTGGAGGCACTCGATAACGATGTGCCCGTGATTATCAGCAGGCAAAGCGGTGTCTCGGAGGTCCTGGTACATGCTTTAAAGGTTGATTTCTGGGATGTCGATGAGATTGCGAACAAAATTGTTGCAGTTTTAAAACATCCTCCTCTGCAGATTACTTTGAGAAATTACGGGAACTTCGAAGTAAGAAAACTGCGATGGAGCGAAAGCGCTGCAAAGTGTGCAAAAATTTATGAGCAAATGCTTACTCCGGTAGGATAAGCATCTCCTGCCTAAGGAAAGGCAGGTCAATTTATAAGGAGATAAATAAGGATGGCTTCTGTTTGTTTCTACTTTCAAGCGCATCAGCCGATGCGGTTAAGACATTACACCGTCTTTGACAAGCACCACAATTATTTTGATGACCGGGGGAATGCGGCTATTTGCAGGAAAGTAGCTAACAAGTGTTATCTGCCTGCCAATCGGTTGATGCTGAAATTAATCAGAAAGCATCAGGGAAGATTTAAAATCGCCTACGGAATAACAGGAGTGCTGCTCGAACAGATTATCTCTTTCGCTCCGGAGGTTATGAGCACTTTTGACGCCCTGGCTGAAACCGGATGTGTCGAGTTCCTCGGTGAAACATATTATCACAGCTTGAGCTTTTTGTACTCCAAAGAAGACTTTTTGGAGCAAGTCAAAAAACACTCCAGCACTATTGAATCTTATTTTGGCCAGAAACCCAGAGTATTCAGAAATACTGAGCTGATTTATAACAATGAGTTAGCTGCGTTTATTGAATCCCTCGGGTTGTTTGATGCGATAATAACCGAGGGAGCTGACCATATTCTCGGCTATCGAAGCCCCGATTTCGTTTACCGGCCAAAAGGGTGCGAAAAATTAAAGCTCCTGTTGAAAAATTACTCGCTCAGTGACGACATCGCTTTCAGGTTCTCTAACCGGGATTGGAAGCAATGGCCTTTGACCGCTGATAAATTTGCGAGATGGGTAAACAAAGTAAATGGAAATGGTAATGTGGTCAATCTGTTTATGGATTATGAAACTTTCGGTGAGCATCAGTGGAAAGATACCGGTATTTTTGACTTCTTAAAGCACCTGCCGGATGAAATCCTCAAACATCCTGATAATGATTTCAAAACCCCTACCGAGGTGGTGAACTCATATCCCCCAATGGACGAAGTTGATGTCCCTAATCTGATAAGCTGGGCTGATACGGAAAGGGACACGTCGGCCTGGATTGGAAATGCTATGCAGTCAAATGCTATTCACGAACTATACCGGCTTGAGGACGAAATTAAAAAAACTGCTGATAAAAAAATCATAGAAGACTGGAGGAAATTGCAAATATCGGACCATTTTTACTATATGTGCACCAAGTGGTTTGCCGATGGTGACGTGCATAAATATTTTAATCCTTATGATTCGCCTTATGATGCTTACATAAATTATATGAATATCCTGAGTAATCTCAAAATGCGCTGTTTTTTGCATAAGGATTTGAAGAAAGTCCAGCGTCTTTTTGAAAATAGAAAATCACAGCCTGAAACTGTTATCGCTTAATAGGTTTTCTGCCCACTGTAGATAATTAAATTTTTTGAGAGCTTTTTCCGGTAAAAGATTGTGTTGACTTTAAAAAGAGATAAATGTGCAGAGTTGATTTCTATACCGATAGATGGTCAGCCGCCGGAAAATTTGTTAAGCAGGGAGTGGCTTCTAACTAACAGCCGAGGCGGTTATTCATCCTCTACGATTATCGGCTGCAATACGCGAAAGTATCACGGATTGCTCATAGGGTCACTTGCCCCGCCTGTCCACAGGATAATGGCACTTAGCCAGTGTCTTGAGATGTTGATTTTAAATCCTCAAGCCGCCGGTTCCGACGGGCAGAATAAGAAACAGGTTTACAATCTTACTACTTTCGAGTTCGAAGGGCGGATATTTCCCAAAAGCTTTAACTACATAGACAAATTTCGCCGTTATTTAGGCGTGCATTTTGACTATAAATTCCCCGAAGTCGAAATTACTAAATCGATATATTTACATCCTGAATCTGATGTAGTTGTAGTTGTTTATGATTTTACTCGTCTCTCCGGTCCTTTGAAATTTATTTTGCGCCCCTTTATCGGTTTAAGAGACTTCCACACTCTTCAGAAGTCCTATGCTCCGCTTTACTCTGTCGATTTTTCTGACGGTTTATTAGTTCGGCACAATGTGCCTGGAAGCTGTGAGCTGGTTCTAAATGCCCCGAAAATGAAATATGTAAAAGACCAGTGCTGGTGGTTCGATTTCCTGTATCGCAACGAAAAACAAAGAGGATATGAATATACCGAGGATTTATGGACTCCGGGATTTTATAATTGTGTTCTTGATTCACCGACTCAAATCATCTTCCATGCGGGCTTATATGGACCGGACGACTCAAAAGGTGACTTCAGGGCGAAAACTGATATTAAGAAAATCAAACAGGATTTATATAAGAAGCAGAAATCGGCAATGGAATCCGTCGATACGAAAGATGAAAATTTGAAGGAGCTCTTTTTGGCTGCTGACCAGTTCATCGTAAAAAGACAGACCAGGGATGCCTCTGAAACAACTATTGTAGCCGGCTTTCCCTGGTTTGCTGATCTGGGAAGAGATGCCTTTCTGTCGCTGCCCGGCCTGATGCTTGAGAACGGGAGATACGAAGAGGCAAAATCTCTTCTGTCATACTTCGCACAGGCCGTGGATAAAGGGATGATTCCGAACCGCTTCGATGAGCATAATCATAAATTGCATTTCAACAGTGTCGATGGCTCTTTGTGGTTTATCAATGCAGCTTTCCAGTATTTAAATAAAACGGCGGATTTCAGAACCTTCTCACAGGATTTTCTGCCCGCAATCCGCTGGATTGTTGACTCTTATAACAAAGGCACCCGCTTTGGTATTCATGCGGACAAAGACGGGCTTATCACCGCAGGGGATGAAAATACCCAGCTTACCTGGATGGATGCAAAATACGACGGAGCAGCTTTTACGCCCAGATTTGGAAAAGCGGTTGAAGTCAACGCACTTTGGTATAGCGCCCTTCGCCAGCTTGTGGATTTGTATGCGGCTCGTGACAAAGCCGCTCAAAAATCTTATAAATCTTTGGCGGATACAGTTGAAAACAGTTTCAGAAAAGTTTTCTGGAACGAATCTGCCGGGTATCTCAACGATTGCATCTTCCCGGATGGTTCAGTTGATGCTGCTCTAAGACCCAATCAAATATTCGCCGTTTCATTGGCATTTTCTCCGTTGACAGACGAGCAGAAAAAAGCTGTTGTCAACATTATCGAAGAAAAACTGCTTACCCCCTTTGGTCTTCGAACTTTAGACCCTTCGGATAAAAGATATAAAGGCACGTGTACAGGTTCACAAAAAGAGCGTGACCAGGCATATTATCAGGGAACGGTCTGGCCTTACCTGATAGGCCCGTTTGTTGAAGGGTATCTGAAAGTGAATCATTTCAGCAAGCGGAGTAAGAGGAATGCTGCCGGGTTCATCCAGCCGCTTATTCGGAGCTTAACTCAGGACGGCTGCGTAGGTAACCTCTCCGAAATTTACGATGGCGACAAACCGTATCACCCCAGGGGCTGTATCGCTCAGGCCTGGAACGTAGCGGAGCTTATAAGAGCATACCGACTGGTCAAAAGCTGAACCGACCTGCCTAAATAGTTGATTTTTCATCTAAGCTGGATACACTATAGTTGCGCCTTGACTTCTCGGTCTTGGCCGTCTTAATAATAGGTTAAAACAATTTATTAAACCTGTGTTTTTAAGGGGACTAAAATGCCGACTAAAAAAAGTTTCTTTAACATCCTCCTCTTTGCGTTGCTAACCTTTGCTTTTGTAGTTTCTTTGGCTTCTGCGGATACCGCCTGTATTTTAACTCCCAAGCCATCCGACGCACCCCAAATCAACGGGCCCGAAGTTTTCGGCGTAAGACCGCAAAACCCCTTTTTATTTACCATCCCGGCTACCGGCAAACGCCCTATGAGATTTTCTGTACAAAACCTCCCTAAAGGACTGTCCATCGAGGAAAATACAGGGCACATAACCGGCTCAATAGAGCAAGAGGGTGATTGTAATGTTACATTGCAGGCCGGAAATGAAATGGGAACGGCAAAAAAAACCTTGAAAATTAAAGTTGGTGACACGATAGCTTTGACTCCGCCGATGGGATGGAACAGTTGGAACTGCTGGGGATGTGCAGTAGATGACCAAAAGATTCGAGCTGCGGCGGATGCAATGGTCTCAACCGGACTTATTAATCACGGCTGGTCTTATATCAATATCGACGACTGCTGGCAGTGTGGAGAAAACAAAAGAGAGCCGGACACCGGAGAGATTCAAACCAACGAGAAGTTTCCTGATATGAAAGCTCTGTGTGATTATGTCCACAGCAAGGGGCTGAAAATTGGTCTTTACACCGATTGCGGCACGATGACCTGCGGTGGATACGAAGGAAGCAAAGGACACGAATCGCAGGATATAATGACCTATGCCAAATGGGGCTTTGATTATGTTAAAATCGATTGGTGTCATACCGAAGGGATGCAGCCCCGACGAGCTTACAAAAAATTCGGCGATGCTATTGGAAAAGCACCGAGAGATATCGTTTTTAGCATTTGTAACTGGGGCGAACAAAAACCCTGGATGTGGGGTAAGTCGCTCGGCGGCAACCTGTGGAGAACCACCGGCGATATTACAGATACCTGGGATAGTATGTCGGGTATCGGATTCAGCCAGGATGAGCTTTACAAATTCGCAAAGCCGGGACACTGGAACGACCCGGATATGCTTGTTGTAGGAAGGGTCGGCTGGGGACCAAACCTGCACCAAACAAAATTGACGCCCGATGAACAATACACCCACATAAGTTTGTGGTGTTTGCTTTCATCTCCATTACTGCTCGGCTGTGACTTAACGCAACTGGATGATTTTACTATGAATTTGCTCACAAATGATGAAGTGCTGGCAATTAACCAGGACCGGCTCGGCAAAGGAGCAAAACCGGTTGTAATAAATCAGTTACCCGGCGGAGAAAGCACACAAATCTGGGTAAAATATTTACAGGATGGCGCAAAAGCTGTCGGCTTGTTCAACCTCACTGATGAAAAAAAACAGGTTTATGTAAACTGGGAAAGACTTGATATCAAAGGGAAACATAAAGTCCGTGACCTCTGGAGACAAAAGGATTTAGGTCTTTTTGAGCGAAGCTTCAAAACGGAAGTCAATCCGCACGGAGTGGAGATGATAAAGATATCAGCACAATCCGGCTGAGGCCGAACGATTTTCCCGCTCCCCGCGCAAATAATAAATGCCGGCTTGCTAAATCAAAGAGTTTTTTTAACATCGCTGATAAATTTGCTGATTTCTGCCAGCATCTTATCTTTGCTGCCTAAATTTTCCTCTATAATTTTTACTATTCTTGAGCCGATTATCACACCGTCGGCGCCGAGTTTTGCAATCGATGCTGCGTGCTCGGGCTTGCTGATGCCGAAACCTACGCATACCGGCACCTTTGTTAATCTCTTCAGCTTGTTCAAAAATCCCTCTACCAAACCGGAAAGCTTATCCCTGCTGCCCGTTACACCCAGAAGTGAAACTGCATATATAAACCCCGTGGTTTTCGAAGCAATCTGCTTTATTCGCTCATCCCTGGTATTGGGTGTGGCCATAAAGACGGTCTCAAGACCTGCCGCCCTGGCTGGTTCGATTATTTCATCTGCATCATTAATATTCAAATCGGCAATTAAAACACTGTTCACTCCCGCCCGGGCAAAATCCTCGAAGAATTTTTCCTTCCCGTATTGATAAACCAGATTGTAATACATCAAAAGCCCAATCGGTATATCTTTATATGCTTTGACCTTGCCGATAAACTCGCGGGCCTTTTTAACGTTCATACCGTTCTTTGCGGCTCTAATATCCGCCTTTTGAATAGTAGGGCCGTCCGCAATAGGGTCGGAAAAAGGAATACCAAGCTCAAGTATATCGGCTCCTGCATCAATCGATGCCTTTACTATCGAGAGACTCGTCTGCAAGTCCGGGTCACCGATTACAAAAAATGGAACCAATGCCGTTTTGGTCTCTGAAAATACCTGCTTGTATGTTCGCATCAAATATTACCTCACTGTAATTATCAAAATCCCTTTATATTTATCCGGCGGGACGGCACTGTTCCACAATCCCCACATCTTTGTCACCGCGTCCGGAAAGATTTACCACCACTATGGCCTCGCCGTCTAATTTTCCTTTTTGACTGCGAAGATACGCCAAGGCGTGTGAGCTTTCCAATGCCGGTAAAATACCCTCCGTTTTGCAAAGCAGCTCGAAGGCATCGAGAACATCTGTGTCTTCAGCAGCCACGTATTCAGCCCTGCCGCTGTCTTTCAGGAGACAGTGTTCCGGCCCCACACCCGGATAATCAAGACCGGCGCTTACCGACTCGGTCTCGTAAATCTGTCCTTCTTCATCCTGTAGTAAATAAGACTTTGCTCCGTGAAGTATGCCAACTTTGCCTTTGAGAAGAGTTGCTGCATGTTCTCTGGTTTTGATTCCCTTACCGCCTGCTTCGACGCCGATTAATCTTACGTCCTTGTCGTCAATAAAGCTGGAGAAAATACCTATCGCATTGCTTCCACCGCCCACGCAGGCAACAATCAAATCAGGTAATCTGCCTAATTGCTCAAGGCATTGTGCTTTTGTTTCTTTGCCGATACAGGTTTGAAACTCTCTGACAATTGTAGGATATGGATGTGGTCCGCAAACCGAACCGAAAAGATAAAAGGTATCAGAAACAGTGCTTGTCCAGTAGCGCAGTGCTTCGTTGATAGCGTCCTTCAATGTTCCTGTGCCGCCTTCGACCTCGATAACTTCCGCTCCGCAAAGTTTCATCTTATGGACGTTCACGCTTTGACGAACGATGTCGGTTGAACCCATAAATACCTTTGTATCAAATCCGAAAAGCGATCCGACCATCGCCGTTGCTAAACCGTGCTGACCTGCACCGGTTTCTGCTATCAGTTTGCTTTTGCCCATATATTTTGCCAGCAGTCCCTGTCCCAGCGTGTTGTTCATCTTATGAGCTCCTCCGTGCAGAAGGTCTTCGCGCTTCAGATAAACCTTAAAACCAACTTGCTCGCTGAACCTTTTTGCATAATACAAAGGAGTTGGCCGGCCGGCGTAGGATTTTAAAAGCTGCTTCAGCTCTTGCGAGAATTGTTCATCCTGGTAGAAACGGTAAAACGCATCCTCTAATTCCTCAAGTGCCGGCATCAAAACCTCCGGAACGTAAAAGCCGCCATAAGTTCCAAATCTGCCCGTATGTTTCATAATTACCCCTTGTTTTTATCCGCGTAAATGTTGTATATTATCGAATAACTGTTTCATTTTTTTCTTATCTTTCCTGCCCGGCTCGCTTTCTATTCCACTGCATACGTCTATACCATATACACCCAGCTTGACAGCTTTTGCGGCATTATCCGGATTTATCCCGCCTGCAAGAAAAACACGTTTGTTTATATGACCGATTATATTCCAGTCAAAAGTCAGGCCGGTTCCGCCGTATTTGCTCGGGTCGAATGCATCAAGTAAAATCGCATCGGTAAAGTATTCTTCAGCTTTGTCAACGTCCTTTTGTTTTTTAACGCGAATGGCTTTCATTATTTTGACGTTATGATTAAGAAATTCCTTACAAAATGCCGGTTCCTCATCACCGTGAAGCTGCACCCAGTCCAGTTGGCAGCGGTCAGCAGTCTCCATAATTTCATCCAGCTCGGCGTTTACAAAAACGCCCACAATATCCGTAAAGGCCGGCAGCTTATCGATAATCCTGGCTGCATCTTCCGGACTAATGTAACGGGAACTGCCTGGATAAAAATTAAAACCCAGTAGGTCCGCTCCCATATCTATCGCCGCCCTGGCGTCCTCATAGGTGGTAATCCCGCAAATTTTGACCTTTACTATTAGCATCTTTTAATCTTTCCGACTATCAAATTTCCTTTATAGAGTGTCAACCTTTATTTGAGATGGCAATAAGTTTTTCAAGGCACCCTATCGCCTTGCCATCTGTGATGGATTGCTCTGCCATTTTAATCGCTGATTCGAAATCATCAACCAAATTCGCTACAATAATGCCCGCTGCGGCATTGACGACTACGATATCTTTTCTGGCTCCTTTTTCCTTCCTTATAAGTATATCCTTGATAATTCTCGCATTCGTATATGTGTCACCGCCTTTGAGTTCCTCAAGTGACACTTTTTTAATGCCGAAATCTTCAGGGTTAAACTCCTTTGTCTTTATTTCCCCCTCCTTTAATGTCCTCATCTTGGTAAGTCCACTAATGCTTATCTCATCCATCCCGTCGCTGTGAACCACCATCGCCCGCTTAGCTCCTAAAAGCTTATGCGTCTCGATTATGCTGTCCAGAAGATGCTCACCGTAAACCCCCATTACCTGTGACTTGACGCCGGCGGGATTAGCCAAGGGACCAAGTATATTAAAAGCTGTTCGGAAGTCTAAACTTTTGCGAATCGGCTGAACAAATTTCATCGCCGGATGAAATTTTGGGGCAAACATAAAGCCGACATGTGCTTCTTTTATGCACTTTGCCACAACCTCCGGCTCAGCATTAATTTTCACTCCAAGCTTTTCCAGGACGTCCGCTGAACCGCATTTGCTGGTGATACTGCGGTTGCCGTGTTTGGCTACATACGCCCCCGCACCAGCTGCAACCAGAGCCGCTGCAGTGGATACATTAAATGTTTTTACGCTTGCTCCACCTGTCCCGCAGGTGTCGATGAGGTTATCGACATCGACTTTTACCGCTACCGCATGTTCACGAAGTGATTTTGCAAAGCCCGCAATCTCTTCTGGCATCGCTTGCTTAATACGCATCGCCGCCAGAAAAGCGGCTATTTGAACATCTGCAACTTCTCCTTCGAAAATCGTATCCAGAAGCCCCTTGGCCTGTTCGAAGGTAAGGTCATTCTTCTCCAGAATAATGTCAAGATATTCGGTTATTGTCGCCATAATTTTCTCCCTTTTATTTTTTCGTTTTCTGAGCTATTTGCAGAATATTTTCGATTATTTTACCGCCGGCCGGCGTAAGAATACTTTCCGGATGAAACTGAACGCCGTATATCGGCAGCTCCTTGTGCTCTATGCCCATTGGTATTCCTTCAAACTCAGCAGTCCTCTCAAGACAATCGGGCAGCTTAACTGCGCAGAGACTATGATACCGTCCTGCCTGAAGCGGATTTTCCAGCCCGGCGAATATCCCCCGTTCATTGTGATTTATCCTGGAGCCCTTGCCGTGCATCGGCTGCGGGGCGTGTCCGATTTCTCCGCCGAAATACTGAACTATTGCCTGCATACCAAGGCACACTCCGAAAATCGGCAGCTTGTCTTTAAAGTAATCTATTGCCGAAAGTGTTACCCCCGCTCCATCCGGAGTTCCGGGACCGGGTGATATTATCAAAAGCTCCGGGGCAAATTCTTCCGCTATCTGCTTTAACTCCTCCAAAGGAGTGTCCGCTCGATACACCCTCGCCAGAGAATCTCTCTTACAGAAATCATCGACAAGATTATAAGTGAACGAATCGAAGTTATCAATAAACAATACTTTTTTTTTCTCTTTTTCCATTTCTATCCCCTGTCGTTAATTGCCTCGAATCGCCCGCAGGCACGAATTCGCTTTATGCCGGGTCTCTTCAAATTCCGTCTTCGGCACGCTGTCGTGAACTATCCCCGCTCCCACGCGAATGTAAGCTGTATGGTCCTTTACCTGTAGACTCCGTATTGTTATACAACTATCGAACTGTCCGTCAACGGTTAAGTACATAACCGCTCCGCCGTAATAACCGCGCTTGCTTTTCTCAAGCTCGCGAATTATCTTCATCGCCTCAATCTTCGGCGCTCCCGTAAGCGTGCCCATATTCATTGTTGCAAGATAGGCGCTTAATGCGTCCAGCTCGGAAGAAAGCTCGCCTTTGACGTTGCTTACAAGGTGCTGGACGGACTCATATTTTTCCACTGTAAGAAGTTCCGTTACCACTCTGCTTCCCGGCTTGGCTACCCTCGCTATATCGTTCCTCGCCAAATCCACCAGCATCATATGCTCCGCTAATTCCTTTCTGTCGAGTTTTAGCTCCGCCTCATATCGGAGGTCTGTATCGGCATCGATTTTATCCCCCATCCGCCCGCGTGGTTTTGTTCCTGCTATAGGCCTGATTTCCACATACCGGCGGTCGCCACCGCTGACACGAAGATTCAGCTCCGGACTAGAACCCATCATTATCGTATTCGGCGTGCTGAGATAAAACATATAAGGCGAGGGATTCAGTTTCCTTAACCGCTTGTAAACATCCAGCGGCTCATCGAGGCAGGGCTCTGTTATTGTTCGGCTAAGCACCACCTGAAAAATGTCACCATCCAGGATGTGTCCCTTGGCATTTTTTACCATATCTTCGTATTCATCCTGTTCGGTATCCGTCGAAGCCGCAGCCGGCTCGCCTTGGTATCTTTGACTGGTAGGTTGCTCGAATCTTGATATGTTAAAATAGTAATCAAAGCAACCCTGTGCCTCCTCGATAGCCGCCTGTCGGTCTCCGTTGGTTATCATTACATTGACTATGATATAACCCTGATTGTGCTCGTGGTCCATCAGAAAAATATTATCAGCAAAGTAAAGCTCGTAATCCGGATTTTTCAGAACATCTTCTTTACTGCCGGGAAGCTTTTCAAACTGGTCTATAAAATCATAGCTGATTGCCCCCAGCAGACCGCAGGTGACACGGAACGGCTTGCTTGCCAGACGAAACGCAAATGCCACCGCTCGTAAAACATCCATCTGGTTGGTGCTCTTAAGACGGGTATGCTCATCCACCATTTCTTCCTCCCGTTTGATTCGACCGGTTATGTTTTCTTTGCCGAATTCAATTTCTTTGCAGAATGAAAACCGCTCCTTGCCTGTCGTCCCCAGATATTTTATCATCCGCCTGCCGGTTTTAGTCAGTGACTTGATGAGAAACTTATCATCTTTGCCGGTTATATAAAGTGCCGGGTTGGCCGTCCCGAAGGTAAGCGCCTTCGTGCCGGTTAAATACTCTCTTGATTCGAACAAACAGCAGTTCTTCGCCTGGCCGTAATCGCTTAGCTTGGCAAAGAAATCCACCGGCTCATCCATCTTTATCTGTTTTACAATCGGTATGATTTGACCGCTTCGGGCACTTTCTATTATCTTTTTGTAGCTTTCCATAACTTTATCCTCAAAATCAACCTGCCGAAGGCGGGCCTCAGAACTCATAAAAAAAAAGCAACCCATCCTTCCAGCAGGTTGCTCTTCTAATTTCTACGAATTTTTATAGCAAATTAACGCATACCTGCCAGCATATGTCCTGCAGGCCACCACCAGTTCATAGTATTTATGCGATTAATCTGCCTCATAACATATACATTAAAACAATTATCACGGCTTTTGTCAAGATTTATCTGAAAAAAATCTTTTCTTGAACTAAATTTATCCTCAAGCTTGACAAAGGTATTTTTTTAGCTTAGGATTCCTGAGCAGTAGTATTTATTAACTCTACTGCCGGGAAAAAAGAAAAGTGAAAATTATTGTCTGTATTCCTGCTCGTTACAGTTCTACCAGATTCCCAGGAAAAGTTCTCGCTAAAGATACCGGCAAATTCCTCGTTCAGCATACCTATGAGAGGGCGTTGCAGGCAAAAACGCCCGATAACATTATCATTGCTGCGGATAATCAGAAAATCGTCGATGCCGCTGAATCCTTCGGTGCCGAAGCCGTTCTTACCTCAACCGAGCATAAAAGCGGCACCGACCGAATCGCCGAAGCCGTATCGAAAATCCAGGCCGATATCGTCATAAACCTCCAGGCGGACGAGCCGGAAATAGAGCCGGAAAATATCGATTTCCTGGCACAGCTTCTAATAAAAACTCAAAACTCAAAACTCAAAACTGAGAACTATCAAATGGCTACCCTCGCCGCTGAATTCGAGAATAAAGAACAAATCGCCGACCCCAACATCGTAAAAGTTGTAACGGATTCCAGCGGAAGGGCGATTTATTTTTCACGAGCTCCCATACCATACGATAGAGAAACCGGCGGAGTCGGAAATCAGTCGCTCTATCTGCGGCACATCGGAACATACGCCTATCGAAAAGACTTCCTGATGAAAATCACCGCATTGCCGCAGACGAAACTTGAAAAAATCGAAAAGCTCGAACAGCTCCGTGCAATCGAAAACGGATTTGCCATACTCGTTGGAAAAGTGAAACACACCTGCGATGGTATAGACACGCCAGAACAATACAAAAGTTTCGTCGAACGCTGGTTAAAAAATATGACAAAAAAATAATATCGACAGCGGTTTTTGCAGGAAGTATTTATTAAACTAAACAAGCACTATGAACTTTTAAATGTTGCTGAGGAAAAGTAGATGGCAAAAGAAAACGATTTGTTGGCTTCGGTAAGTGATACTTCAACTGACAGCGAATTCTTCTCACCCGTTCCCGAAGGGTATAAAAAGGGCAGAACAAGATACATTTTCGTTCTTGGAACTGTCATAAGCGGGCTGGGCAAAGGGATATTCTCTTCCTGCCTGGCAAAACTTATGCAGGACAAGGGGCTTAAAGTTGCTCCTATAAAACTCGAAGGATACCTAAACATCGATTCGGGTACTCTCAATCCGTTCCGCCACGGCGAGGTCTTCGTTCTCGATGACGGTATGGAATGCGATATGGACCTGGGAACCTATGAAAGAATGCTGAATAAAAAATTGAGCAGAGATAACTTCGTAACCAGCGGACAGGTATTCAAGTCGGTCCTCTACAAAGAGCGGCACGGCGATTACCTCGGCAGGGACGTCCAGATGATACCGCATGTCACCGGGGAGGTTAAATTGAAACTCAGAAACCTTGCTATGAAAACCAAAGCTGACATTGTCTTTATTGAAATCGGCGGTACCGTCGGCGACCTCGAAAACGCCTACTATATCGAAGCTATGCGGCAGCTCGCTTATGAAGAAGGGCCCAACAGCTGCTGCTTTGTTGCTTTAACTTATATTCTCGAACCCGAAACCCTCGGTGAGCAAAAGTCAAAAGCCGCTCAGTTAGGAATAAAGCAGTTGATGCAGTGTGGTATCCAGCCGCACATCATCGCCTGCAGAGCGACGAATCCCGTAAATGAAAAAGCTCGGCAAAAAATCAGCATCTACAGCAGCGTCCCGATGGAAAGAGTTCTTTCTCTGCCGGACTCGGCCAGTGTCTATATGATTCCTTCTATGTTAAGAGACGCAAATCTCGACTTCCAGGTCTTGAAATTATTGAAAATTGAAGACAGAATAAATCTTAGAAATGAACGAAAGGAATGGGCCAAATGGTGCGATTTTACCGACAAAATCGAAGCCGACAGGAAAAAAATAACCATCGGTATCACCGGCAAATACACTTCCGTCCGTGACAGCTATGCTTCCATAATAAACGCTCTTGAACACGCCGGTATCGCACTTGGAGCTGATATCGATATCAAATGGGTTCCAACTGGAGAGATAAATGCTGAAAATGTCTCTGAAAATCTTGCCGATGTTGATGGTATCATTGTTCCCGGCGGCTTCGGTACCAGAGGTGCGGAAGGGAAAATCCAATGTACTAAATACGCCAGAGAAAACAATCTTCCCTTTCTGGGACTTTGTTTTGGTTTTCAGATGGCTGTTATCGAGTTCGCCAGAAACGTCTGCGGGTTAAAAGATGCGAACACCACTGAGATTAATGGAGACTGTAAAGAGCCCGTAATTGGTATCCTCCCTGAGCAAAAGAAAATTGAAGGTCTCGGCGGAAATATGCGGCTCGGAGGCAGAGATATAAAGTTAAAACAAGACACCATCGCATGGGAGCTCTTTGGCAAAGCCGAGACTGTTAGAATGAGATTCAGACACCGATATGAAGTTGACCCTATATACATCGAAACACTTGAAAAAGGCGGACTTGTATTCTCCGGTAAAGCGCCCGAACACCCGATTATGCAAATCCTCGAATTGCCTGACCATCCTTTCTTTATTGGAACTCAGGCGCATCCTTGTCTGACCTCACGTCCTCTGAGCCCTCAACCTATGTTCGTCGGATTGGTCGCTTCTGCTATGAAGAAAAGATACCCCGAAAAAAAATTGCCCGGCCCGGTCGATGCTGTTAAAAAGGTCTAAGAAAGCAAAACAGTTACTTCTCCTCCGGCGATTTGCCGGCGAAGTTCACTTTGACCTCGACCTGTTCTTTCAGCTCATTTACTTGTTTTTGAGCTCTTCAATTTGCTTTTTTAGTTGTTCATTTTCTTCCCTGAGCTGTTTATTTTGCTCTCCGAAGCTGCTGGCCATACTCACCATCATATCGTTTATTTCATCACCAAATTCGGTATTAAACTTTGCTCTTAAATCCTCGTTTTGATTTTTTAAATCATTTACTACTTTTTTCTGTTTAAGAAGCTCTTTCTGGTAGGTGTTCTTTCGAGTTTCAAGCTGAGCTTTTAATTCCTGAATTTCCTGCTTCAACTGTAAGTTTTGAGCCCCCACTAACTTGGCCTGCCTAGTATTGATTGCTTCCTTTTTTTCACAGCCCGCTGACAAAACGAAAGCAACCACCGCTGCAAAGAACAACCTGGTCATTATTCTTTTCATATTGTATCCTTTCATATTAGAGTTATTCTCGTTCTTGATAAGCTATTTTCTTTTATTATTAACCACCCAGGCCCGCCGTAACAGATATATCTTTCATATCGAAGGAATCGGGATTTTCCACCGACACCTTTATGAACCTGACACTTGCGTCCAGCGTAAAGGTTTTTATGCAATGCCGGCCTGGTTGAAAACCTTTGGCGGATACGGCGGAACCTGAAGTATCGTAATTAACACCATCTGAACTGCCTCGAATATGCAGCAAAATCGGCTTCGTTGCTGACCGAGCATAACTGCATTCTAATGTAAGAGAAGCTTTTGTTACATTACCAAAACTAATCATAGGCGAGTCTGACAATTTAGTTTTCTGACCCGCACCAAGCGAATCGATTCTCAATACGGGCATATCGAAATTAAAGGGCCTTTGCGTGACAAGTACCTGAACGCCGAGATTTTCAATCCACGGATTCCTCTCGCCCTCATATCTTTCAGGCCTTAAAGTATGATAAAGATAGATAAAGGGCAGCTCGATTATCGCATGAACCTCTGCAAATGCTGCTGCATTCGGATTTGCCTGCCGACTGGCAACAGGATTAAGCCCATATTTGTACCACTTAAATCCGTCAAAGCTGTATGCGTAACCGATACTTTCAAGCCGGGGACCATACGACCTCGTTCCTCCATAGAACATATGAAACATCCCGTTGTTATACAGA
The DNA here is from genome assembly GCA_030604525.1 of Phycisphaerae bacterium. Classification (GTDB taxonomy): domain Bacteria; phylum Planctomycetota; class Phycisphaerae; order Sedimentisphaerales; family Anaerobacaceae; genus JAUVVQ01. The sequence continues at coordinate 40,486 of JAUVVQ010000004.1, forward strand.
ACTTCAGCTTCAGAGATTCCGCCGTCGTCCCAGTCGCCGGGACTGCCTTTTACCATAAGAGGATTGCCTTTATATTTTTTAAACGGTCCTTCCGGCTTCTCTCCGATAGCTACCGCTACGGGGCTGTAATCGCTGTGATAATAAAGAGAGTGAGACTGACCGGAAATCGGGTGAGCACTGTAAATACGGTACTTCCCGTTTATCTTGACTACACCGCCTACATATCCGAAGTCGTCGAGTACAGGATTGCCCTCGTATTTTTTCCACGGCCCCAATGGATGCTTGGCAGTAGCCAAACCGACACACCAGCCCTTATGCTCTGGTGAGCTGCCGACACCTGAATACCACATATAATATGTATTATCTTCTTCATCTTCTGCTCTGACCACCATCGCACAGGCAACGGCCTCACTATCCCAACTGCCCCGGGGGCCTGTATCCAGTATCGGCTTGTCACCATATTTTTTGAAAGGACCAAGAGGATGCTCTGAGCTTGCTACCCCAAGCCGATATCCTTTACCGGCTCCGCAGGCGTGATAATAAAAATAATACATCCCCTCATCTTCGAATGCGTCAGCCGCCTCTAAAATTTTATCATCCCAACTGCCTTCAGGACCCGGAGTTATGATGGGATTAGGCCCCGGTATTTGAATAAGGATGCTTCCTGCAAGAATCTTATTGTGATTTAGCTGCTGGTCTTTAGACACTGTCCGCAACTTTCCATCTTTAGCTGTATTTGTCTCACACCCGAAGTTCAGAAAAATTACTGCTGCTGTTAAAAACAACACTTTCCAGTATGGCTTTTTCATAACCTTACCTTTCACATTAAGCTCTTTTTAAAATTTTGGGCTTAAAACAATTTTTTCCTATTCAAATAAAATCTTCAACTTTTCTTTATCTGCCGTGTCAATTTGATTTTGGTCAGTCCATACAGCTAAATCCAGACTTTTCCTGCACTGACATTCTGAGAAAACCAGTCCCTTTTCATTTGTTAAAACATTCTTTATCAACCTTAGGCAATTCTCTGTTGCCTTTTCCATATTTGATATAATCTCTTCCAGCAGTGATTGTTTATCTTCACCTTCTTTACGAGGTCGCCAGCAGTCGTAGTCACTTACCAGAGCCACCAATGCATAGCACATCTGAGCTTCCCGGGCTAATTTCGCTTCCGGCATAGCCGTCATTCCTATCAAATCAGCTCCCCAGAAACGATGCATCAGCGATTCGGCACGCGTGGAAAACTGCGGCCCCTCCATACACACATACGTTCCCTTTGAATGTGTTAAAACACCTATCTGTTCAGCTTTATTGCCTAATATCCCTCGAACTCTGCTGCAAGTCGGCTCTGACATCTCGCAGTGAACCGCACCAAATCCTTCAAAGAAGCTTCCCTCTCGTTTGTAGCTCTTATCAATAAACTGGTCAACCAGCACCAAATCGCCGGGGACTATCTGTTCGTTCAGCGAACCTACTGCTCCGCTTGATATAACTGTTCTGACGCCGAGCTCCTTTAACGCAAATATATTAGCCCTGTATGGAATCTCGCTTGGCGAAAGCTTGTGCCCTGAACCGTGACGGTTTAAGAAAGCAACCCTATTTGAACCAATATTACCTAACAGAACTTCTCCGCTGGGTTTGCCGAAAGGCGTCCGGGGCTTGACACTCTCCGCTCCGGAGAGCTGCTCTGATAAAGCTTCGCCAAGCCCTGTCCCGCCGAGTATCCCTACGATATTTTCCACCATAAAAACGCCTCCATTTATCAGCTTCGTTATACTAATCGCTTCGAACCAAATTTACAAATAGTTTTTGGCGGAGACTTGAGAACAAACTTTGATTTTCAAGTATGTTTTTTTATCCGTTTTTTTTTGTGGGGGGCAGGAAACAATTGACTCCTGCTTTGCTTTGTATTAAAATCCCTGGTTCGTGTTTTAACATAGGATTATTGCTCAAAACCGGGGTAATCACAATCAGCTGTTTATTTGGATACTAATTTAGATGGATAAATCAAATGACTTCATACATATCGGATGACTGGAATATTGTTGTTTTTGCTCTTCATCGACCTGACGTTTTCGAAACCGGCCCAGGCTAAGTTCATTGCTGATGGCCTGACAGTTACTCCTTTGACCGATGATGGCCGCTCCACAGCAGCAGGATACTCCTACCATGGGGATTGGACAGCTTTTCTGCGAGAAGAATCCAGCACACAGAAGCAGTTGATGATTATGAAATCAGATGGTTCAAATGCCAGGGCTGTTACACCTCTCGGAAATACATTCTTCATCGAATGGTCATGGGATGACACAAAAATTTCCTATGAGTTTTCAAGTGCAGCGGATAGCCAGAGTCAGGCTCAGGTTTATATCTATGACCTGAATACGAAGAAAGCGATGTCTGTTTCTGCGCCTTATACAAGATACGCTTTAGACGAGGATGATGGGCCTTTCTTCTCGCTCGACGGTAAATATGTTGCGTATAATGTTCGCGTAGGACCTGCGGTTAGCAGCGGGTCTTCAAGGACTTATCAGTTATGGATAGCCAATGTGCAGTCCGGCAAATACTGGCAAATTTTGCCTGGTAGAAGCAGGACAGTGGAGTAAAGGTGGAGTTTTTTATTGCCCTCCCGACTTTGCATAAGAACAGAAGGAGCCTCGGGTGCTTTTGATATCGCAACTGTTAACCCTGATGGCAGGAAGCTGTTTATGCTTACAGATGTCGGTGCTCAGTCCATCGGTACAAATAACCCAAGATGGAGTCCTACCGGGGAATGGATTGCATTTACAAGTAACATTGATATGACCCAGACCGAAAGGGAACTGAGAAGATAGGATTGCTGGATTGCCAGGCCGGACGGCACCGAAGCCAGGAATCTTACAAACGCCACCTCTGCTTCGACTGAAGAGCAACTTGATATTAATGAGCTCTACTGGTCCTGGGATGGACGATGGATACTGGGAGGAGGCCGTAGATTTGACTCGCAGGGCAATCGAATCGATGCATTGTATTTAATTGACCCCGTAAACGGTGGATACCGCATCATCTATACATCATATCCGAGGCTGGACAGTAAATATAGCTGGCTCCGAGCTATAGACTGGTCCTATGACAGCAAAAAAATTGCCGTAGTAATGTCACGAATGACAGTCAGAAATTGGTCTGGACAACCAGACTATGAACGTTCGCAATCCATCCTAAGCATTTATGATATCCAAACGGGAAAACTCGAGGACATCCTCGCCTATGATGAAGACCAGGACCGAAAGAATATCCTCACTGCCTCTCAAAGCATGCGATTCAGAGATATTTCTTTTTCACCTGATAATCGTTCCATTCTACTAACAGTCGCTGATATTATCAGTGCCGATGACAAAGTCTATCAGCCTGATGTTTACCGGCTGGATTTGCCTGACCGGTTAATCTCACCAGTCGCTTCACAAAATGTCGAACCGCCCGTAGGAGGTGGCGAAAAAATACCTGTAATTGCATATAATGATAAAACAACCCAAATAGCAACATCAGAAGACTCTTCCGCCGCCGAGCAGGCAGAACAGTCGGAAGAAGAAAAAAAACTGCATATCACTGACACCGATTTTCTAACAACTACAATAAAACCGATGCACATGACTGTTGAAGAAACCGCTGCTTCGCTTTCTTCTGAATACGGCAACTATTTTACGACTAATCCTGCAAGAAATGTTATTCTCTTTAAAGGCCCGGAGAATATTCTAAAATCTTTACGCAGCGACCTGGAGATGATTGACACGCCCTCGCCTCATATTCTGGTTGATATGCTTGCAATCGAACTTTCTGATGAGGCAAACCGTCGACTTGGGCTTGACTGGACCTACGCCGAAGGATATTTCGCATTATTCCAGCCGGGGGGAAGCACTGTTCAGAAATATCCTCACATTGACACCGATGAAGATTACCGAGCTGGTTTCCCAAGTGGTGCACTGGACAGCTTGAATACCATACCAGGGGTTGGGCAGACCTTTTATCGGGGCGTTGGAAGGTTGCCGCGTGAATTTTACATCCGCCTTAATGCCTTGATACAAAACGGAAAAGGAACCATTTTGGCAAATCCTCGCACTGTTGCAATGAGCGGCAAAGAATCACTTATTCAGATTAGAAAGACCCTGAATTATTTCTTTAACGAGGGTTTTGATGTCTCAGGACGACCCGTCGTTAAAAAAAGTGATATTACTGCCGATACTGAGGGTAGAATCACTTCCATACTTCTTTCCGATGGAAGAATAGATCTAAAAGTGGATGTCAAAGTCGGTAACTTTACCTTTACTTCAGATGCCGGCCTGCCCGAGCTAACCACCAGGCAGTCAACCACAGAGGTCGATGTCCACAATGGCGAAACCCTTATCCTCGGAGGCCTAAGACAGTAGGAAATGAGCAACACTACTACAAAAGTCCCTTTCCTTGGAGACTTGCCACTGATTGGACCGCTTTTCCAGAAAAAGGAAAAAAGCGTTCGCAACAGCGTCCTTACCATCCTTATTACTCCACAGATAATGAATCATGATAATCCCATACCTGATTGGCCTACTCTCAATGAGGAAGATTGGGAAATAGTTCCTATTATGAAGGATGGGCTGTTAGAAGAAAAAAATGACAAATCGGAAAACTAACCTTCCCAGCATTTTTATTCTATCCCGGGACATATTCAACTTTGGTATAATTATAATACAATGGGCTTAGAGAAGAAAATAAAACAAAAAGCATCCGAATTGGGCTTCGATATTGTCGGTATAACAGATGCCTCTGCTATCGGAGCCGCTCATCGAAATTTACTTGCCGACTGGCTAAAAGATGGATTTGCAGCTAATATGAATTATATGCACCGAAATTTCGAGAAGCGCATCAACCCCGCAAAGCTTCTGGAAAATGCTGAATCGGTTATCTGTCTTGGCCTGAACTACAAACCAAAATCCCGAAAACAGAATATTACCGATAAAAAAGAGCCGACCGGTAAAGTCGCAGATTATGCCTGCTATGAAGACTATCACAATTTCATAAAAGGGCAGTTGAGAAATTTAACCGAATTCATAACCTCCATAACCAGTCAGCCCGTGAAATTTAAAATCTGCGTTGACTCTGTCCCCCTGGCGGAAAGAGCCCTGGCCGAAAGGGCGGGACTGGGCTTCATCGGAAAAAACCGTATGCTTATCAACTCTCAGTTAGGATCGCAAATCTTTCTTGCTGAAATCATCACCACTCTAAAACTAAAAAAAGACAAACCCATCATGCCCGACTCCGAAAAGAATAATGAATCTCGAAAGCCCGTTGAGCCAGGATGTTTAAATTGTAACCGGTGCGTTGATGCCTGTCCCACCGGTGCGCTCCGGCCTGACGGCCGGTTGGATGCAGAAAAATGTATCAGTTATCTAACCATAGAATACAAAAAGCAAATACCCTACGAAGTAGCCGGGAAAATGGGAAATCGGCTCTTCGGCTGTGACCGTTGCCTTCTTGCCTGCCCGTATCAAAAAAATGCGCCTTGCTGTAAAAATGATAGAATAAAATTTTACCCCGACAGAATGGAAATCAGCTTACAGCATATATTGACTTTAAATGATGCGGATTTTAAAACCGAATTTGCTGATTCCCCAATCAAACGCACCGGCCTTGACGCTTTAAAAAGAAATGCAAAAATCTGCCTTAGCAATCTGAAATAGCTATTCGCTTATAAACAATACTAAGGCGCCAGAAAGGCATCCGCTTCACAGGAGGGAACTTCAATACCTTTATAGATTTCGGTATTGCGGAGCGTAAATATATCATCGTTGGAAATATCTGTATGACGGGTTTTTATGAATTTAACACTGCCGTCCGTGAACAAAACATTCTGCCCTCTGCGATTGTGATTGATGCTGTTAAGATGTGCGAGTTTCTTGTCAAGTTTAAGTTTGAGCTCACTGGAATAGTCGTCCGGCAGCGTCTCGAAAAGCGGATTCATATCAGCCATCAATACCTTCCGACCGGTCATCCCGTTAGAATTTGTTTTTGGACATCTTAGTCGAATACTGTAAGTTATGTAGTTCCTATTCGGAAAATCGTTGTGCTTTCGAAGCTCTGTAAGGTCAAGAGCTGTTTGGCAGGAAGACGTACCCGGACAAATAAATTCTTGCGGTTTCACATATCCCCCTTTTACTAAAAGCCATATATGACGCGTATTGGAAACATTTTCGTTCCCTTGATAACCGACCTTCCACCACGGTTGTCCTTGTGATGTTGCTACCATCGGAAGCTTGTCATTGTGTTCGATTGTGTAATTGCTTAAGCCCTGATATATCCTGCTCAATTGCATCTGGCATGCCTGCTGAAAGGATTTTTGACGAACAAATTTAGTAGAGCTGAAAAAGACTCCTGCAAAAAAAAGTATCACCGCTGCTGCTGTAAGAACTTTACCCAGATTTCGCAAAAAAGGATTTTGTACTTCTACGCTCTGCGACTGTTCATTTGCAAGCAGCTCTTCAAGGCGATTGTGACTTGCCCTGGAGAGTTCCTTAAGACGAGATGCCGTCTGTTCAACCAATTCTTCCGGACAGGATTCAACCTCAACCGCTTCAAGGGGGGATAAAGCCGATTTGAGCCTGAAGTTAATCTCAGCCGCCTCTTCATTGGAGAATATCAACTCTTCTGCTTTTGCGCTTGCTGCTTCGTTTGTCAGGCCTAAGTTGTAATCAAATATCAGATGTTTTTGTTCATTACTTAACGGCTTCATTTATTTTTCTTGCTCCCAAGCATTGCCTTCCAGTCTTTGCTGAAACGCCCCACAGCCGTGTGCAGGCGGCTTTTAATTGTACCGATAGGTATACTTAAAATATCTGCCATTTGTTTGTAAGAAAATTTATTAAAATATGATAGAATTAAGATTTCTCGAAGATTTTCCGGCATATTCGCTATAATCCGCCTTACTTGTAAAGCCATCTCACCTTTTTCAAGCTCCTCGTAAGGGGGGTTGTCCTCGGAATCCAGCATGTTCAGCATATCCTCGAATGACATTTCCTCGTTATTGGTTGTCTGGCCTATGGGTATTGCTGATGTTCGTTGTTGCTTTCTAAGAAAATCCTTGGCCTTATTCGCCGCAATCGTGAATAACCAGGGATGTAAAGGACGAGACACATCAAAACTGGCTCGACTTGTATAAAGCTGAATAAAGGTCTCCTGAAACACATCTTCCACAAGGTCGTTGCGGTTCAGAAATTGGGAAAGGAAAGAGTATAAGCTTTTGCGATAACGTTTTACCAGTTCGCGGAATGCATCTTCTTCGCCTGCGCAGAAGCGCTCGAAAAGTTCACTATCTGTTTGCCTCTTCGGTACTGATGTCATAATTAAAAATCTATATTCAGCTAAATGGTATCTGTTGCACAACCACTATTTACTCTTCTGCGTGCTGCTCTGCGAAGTAACTCCGAATCCATTTTTTTGCTTGCTGCCCCTGCTTACACCGGACTTACCTCATTGCTTTTCGCTTTCCGCAACAAAAACTAAACAGCATATTATATGCTATTTATAGGCAAATCAAAAAGGTTATTTACTCTTTTTGGCCTAATTTCTGATATATCCCTGTTAGGAAAACTGCAAAATCAGGATGGACCTTGACCTCATAGAGCTGACTCAGTCACGGGTTTATTGAGTGTTTTTGTGATGATTTTCAAGTTCCTTCTTAAGACAATTTAATAAAACATCTTGTAACTTGTGTAATTCCAAAAGGCATTTTACGTACTCTGATATGCTAGAATACTTCTCTGTCGGTTTGTTTTTATCTTTTCTTTTTTTGGCACCTGGCATTGAATTCTCCTTCTTGACAAAATTTACAAAAAGAGTAAAATAGTTTTCATAAAAGCGGTAAAGGTAAAGATATTAACGCAAAAGCGAACAACTGCAAGAAAAATATTCGCAAAAACGTAAAATTATGCAAAGTTTTGACGAAAAAGCGATAATTAAGCGTCTGATTAGCTTACGGGAACAATTTGCCGGCCTGCGAGGAAAGAGTAGATTTGCCCGAGCTCTCGCCATAAGTCCTTCTACATACAGCTATTATGAAAAAAACAGAATACCCCCAATAGAAGTCCTGGTTAAGACCTGTGAAATTACCGGCACTGACTTGCAATGGCTTCTAACCGGTAAAAAATCAATAAATTTACCCTCTGAAGAACAAAATATCCCGGAATCAACACAATATTCTTCGCTTTTGCGTAAATTAAAGCTCCTGTTATCTGCTAATCCGCAGTTAGCCATATCCGTTTCAGCTTTTCTCGATTTGTTATATGAAAAAAACAATATCGAAAAAAATATTCAGCAAAAAAGTTTTCCCCAGGCAAAAGCTGAACAGGATGAAAAGATTTTTGCTCACAATCAACATCCTGCCCTGGACAATAACACGGGCGAATCGAACCTTGAGGAAATACCAAAAGCTCAGGGAAAAGAAACGAGACCGGGCTGGATACCTGTACTGGGAAGAACCGCTGCCGGGATAATTCATTTGTGGGAGCAGACCGTTATGCCGGAATCAAATAACGCTGTAACTCAACTTGACCAGCTGGTAAAAAAACACATTGGAAAATCCGTCGTCGCTTCCTCTCAAGGCAGGGTAACTGTTGATTTACAGGCAAGAAAATTACTGCAAAAACTCAAAACTGAACAAATCAATCTCATACAGGTTGAACCCGATACTGACCAGGAAATCGTCGAATTCATCGAGAGCAGCCAGATTTATTCTGTTTATCCCGATTGCTTCGCCTTAAGAATTGACGGTGAAAGTATGGCTCCAAGAATAAACGACAATGACATCGTAATCTTGAGTCCATCAGTAACTGCAAAACAGGGACAGATTGCGGTTGTAAAATTAGCTGACCAAATCGGAGTTACCTGCAAATTTATAAGACAGGCGGATGACAAAATACACCTCATCCCTGTTAATGAAGATTACGATACTAAAATCGTAAAAAAAGATGACTTGCTCTGGGCATTAGCCGTCCTGTGTCACGTTCGAATATAATATAATTTCAAGCCCTTTCATATATTTATCCGAAATTATGCCCGGCGTCTTTACTGCAGAAACCCTATCACCCAAATCCATAAGCTTATTGCTGAATCCTGAGGATAAAGACACAATAGAATCACTCCGGGGTGAAATAAATGGTATGCTGAAAAAAGCAAATCGGGTAGCTGTTAAAGGAAAGGATTTTACTTCAAAGATACTTTGCAGACAGCTTGGCCTATCCGTCGGGAATATTCCAAAGAAACGGCGAAATTATTACAACCTGCTCCATCCGTCGCTATCCCTGCGGATTCTTTATATCAAGTATCCTTTTACAGCGGGGACATTTGATTTTATCTTTCTTGTAATTCGGAGGGACCTTTAATTTCAGGCCGCATACACAGGTCAAAAACAAAAAGCCGTTAACCTTGCGCATTATGTCACCGACCTGATGAAGCTGTCGCTCCACCTTCTCCTGCCTCTTTGCTCCGATGCTTGCCTGTCGCTGTTCTATTTTATCTTGCGTAAAAGCGCTTGCCGGCACGACTGTTCTTTTACTGCCCGTGCTTTTCTGATAGGAAGCGGAATAGTCCTTAAAACCTGCTCCGCCTGACATATTCCTCAATATGCTTATCCTTTCGGAAATAGGGGGGTGGGTACTCGTCAAATTCGACAGCTTCCTCTGTCCTTTCTTCTTAAGCGGGTTGACGATATACATCGGTGCTGTCACCTTATTCACCGAGGATAGCTGGGGCGATGGGTCGTTGGAAATCTTCTCAAGAGCCGATGCAAGACCATCCGGATAACGTGTCAACCTCGCCGCTCCCGCATCCGCAAGATACTCACGCCTTCTTGACAACGCAAAATATAAAAGATAAGCCATTATCGGCGCAAGAATAGCCACAGCAATTGCTATGATAAGCATCACAAGCTGCGCCTGACCCCCGCCTCCTCTTCCACCTGCTGAATAACGTCGCTGGGAACCCGTCATAGAACTGAAAAACATTCCCCGAAGAAATACCTGAGAAAGCAATACTATTGAGCCCAGCATTATACCCGCAACCGTCACAAAAAGTATGTCACGGTGCAGAATATGGCTAATCTCGTGGGCGATAACACCCTGAAGCTCGTCTCGATTCAATCGGCCAAGCAAACCCGCTGTCACTGCTACCGATGCACTTTGGGGACTCCGACCGGTGGCAAAAGCGTTCGGTGCCGGGTCATTTATAATATAAATCTTCGGCATCACTGGAAGAGACGATGCTATCCTCATCTCTTCGACTACATTAAAAAGCTGGGGATGAATATCATGCGTTACACGCTTGGCCTTGCTGGCGGCAAGCAGTATCTGGTCTCCTGACGATAAACTGATTAACATCAGAATTACCGCTATGCCTGATGCAATTAAAAGACCGAATACGCCCCCATTGGGCCCAAAAAAAACAACCCCAATAAAATATCCCAGAACAAGGAGGACCAGCGTCATCAAAACCATCAGGATGACGGAGTTCCTCTTATTTACCCGTATCAACTCCCACATTGTCACTTAGCTTTTTGTAATTTAAAATCAGAGTTTCCTGCTTTAACTTTATACCAATAGTGCCGCACTTAAAACGACCCTTTAGTGCATATTACAAATCTGCTGAAAAGCTGCTGGTGCTGTAAAGATTCGCTATTCGGTTTTTTCCTGTTTGTCGGTTGAAAAGTCAACCTTTGGCACCTCGCGTTCTGCCGCTGTCTTTATTTCGAAGAAGTCACGCTTGCCAAACGAAAACATCCCGGCTATCACGTTCGAAGGAAACACCTGAATCTTGTTGTTAAAGAACAGCACCTGGTCGTTATAGCTTTGCCTGGAAAATGAAATCTTATTCTCCGTGCTGGCCAGCTCCTCCTGGACGGATAAAAAATTCTGATTAGCTTTGAGGTCCGGATAGTTTTCCACCACAAGCATAAAATTACTCAGCGCATCCCCGAGAGAACCCTCTGCTTGAGATGACTCAGAGACACTCTTGGCATTCATCGCCTGACTTCTCGCATTTGTAATCGCCTCGAACGTCCCGCGCTCGTGCTGCATATATCCTTTCGCTGTCTCAACAAGGTTCGGTATCAAATCGTGCCTGCGCTTCAGTTGAACGTCAATCTGCGACCAGGCATTGTCCACCTGATTGCGAAGGCGGACAAGGGAATTGTACATCGTGATTACAAAGAGCACCACCAGAACTAAAATTACACCAACTACAATCAGGGTATTCATTTAAAGCTCCTTCTTGACAGTTTCTTAAAATAAGAAATTAATTGTTTTATTATTTCTTCTTAAGTATCAAGGCCACCACAAGTAAAGCAGCTCCACCGACAATCAATATCCAGTATAATGTACTCATACCAATTAATGTATTCATAACTTAATTCCTTTCATTAAATCGATAATCTCATTCATAATTTTATTTGGTTGAAAATTTTAAAACCGCTGTATGCTCGTATTTTTCGCCCGGTTTCAGGACCACGGAAGGGAAATGTGGCTTATTAGGCGAATCCGGAAAATGCTGCGTCTCGAGAGCAAATGCCCAATGTTTATTATAAACTGTCCCTTTGCCCTTGTTGCTCCCGTTAAGGAAGTTGCCGGAATAAAATTGTATCCCCGGTTCAGTTGTGAAAACCTGCATCATTCGCCCCGACCCTTTCTCGTAAACCTCCGCAGCAAGACTAAGGGCTCCACGCTCCGGCTTATTCAGCACAAAGTTATGGTCATAACCGCCTTTGACCTGGTCGATTCGTGCTCCAATTGCCGTTGGCTTCCTGAAATCCAGAGGTGTCCCTGATACCGACTTGATTTCGCCTGTCGGTATAAGATTTTTATCTACAGGCGTATAAAAGTCAGCGTTCAGCATTAGTTTATGACTCAGAATGTCACCGGATGACTGACCTGCAAGATTGAAATAACCATGGTGGGTGATATTCAGTACTGTGGCCTTATCCGTTTTGGCTTCGTAATTTATCTTCAGCTCATTATTATTCGTTAGGGTATATATTACCGTGCAGTTTAACTGCCCGGGGTATCCTTCTTCACCGTCGGCACTCGTATATGAAAGCTTCAATGCCGGACCTTCATCTGTCTCCATCGGCTCCGCTTCCCATAACACCTTATCAAATCCCTTCGTGCCTCCGTGAAGATGATTTATCCCCTTCTCGTTCTTCGCAAGCGTATATTCCTTGCCGCCAAGAGTAAATTTGCCGTCGGCGATACGGTTCGCATATCGTCCCACTATCGCTCCAAAATAGGGCGAATTCGCAATATATTTATCAAGCGACTTATACCCCAGTACTATGTCATCCAAATTCCCATCCCTGTCCGGAACGTGAAGTTCGGTAACAATCCCACCGTAGTTTGTTATTTTTATGGTCAATCCGTTAGCGTTCCTCAGCGTATACAAATCTGCTTCTTGCCCGTCTTTTGTCGTTCCGAAGACCTCTTTTTTGATATCCATTTTTTCTCGACCTTTCACTGTTGTAACAATTGCTGCATTAACACCTGCCACAGTGACAATAACCGCCAGGGTAACAAGATACTTTAGTTTCATTATAATTCCTTTCTGAAAAATATACCTGATGTTTTTAAAATTTCAAGTCATTTACTCTTCTTCAGTACCGAACATCCCTGACAATATCTTCTGAATTTTACTCTCTTTGTCAAGCTTGGCTTTGGTTAAAATATCCTTCAGTTCGCCTTTATCGAACCACAGGCCGTCGTTCTTTCGGCACTTATCTATAAGCACCCGGCTGTCACCCTGCCCGACTGATACCTTATACATTTTCTTGAAACATATCGGGCACTTCCGGGCCTTTTCACGGGATTGCTTATCAACTTCAAAGGATTCAAGAAGCTCCTTCGCCTGGCTGGCGTCCTTTAAAAGCAATTCAAGCTCGCCTGCATCAAGCCAGATACCGCCGCAGCCAACACAATAGTCTATCTCTACATCTTCAAGCTCAAGTGTTATCATCGCATTGTCACACACCGGACAATCCATCATCTGTCCTCTCTGTTATTTAAATTATTTTGGAAATATACTACCTGCTTTGGCAACGCAAGTCAAGAATTCCATCAAAAGAAACTTGCCCTGATATATATTCCTTTATCCTGCTGATTATTGCTTTGACATAGTCGCTATAATTAAGAGCGGGACAGCTTATTTACAACAGATTTTGAATCCGATAGGACCTGAGCGATACGCTGCCGTTTTTTCTTTGTATATTCCGATATCCCTGTTTATACTCATATCCTATGAAAACAAGAAAGGCAAAAATAACGGATGCCGGTCGAATACATTCCCTGGTTACCAGCTACGCCGAGCAGGACAAAATGCTGTTCCGCTCAATGGCGGATATTTATGAAAACCTTCAGACGTTCATAGTTACCGAGCTTGACGGTGAGGTGGTCGGCTGCTGCTGTCTCAATGTCATCTGGGCTGACCTCGCCGAAATAAAATCACTGGCCGTAAACCCAGCACATAAAGGAGAAGGAATTGGAACATCGCTCGTAAACACTGCCTTAAAACAGGCCGGAGAACTCGGCCTGCAGAAAATCTTTGCACTTACTTTAGAACCGGATTTCTTCAAAAAAATGGAATTTGAAGATATCCCAAAAAAACAATTGCCTATGAAGGTGTGGAAAGACTGCGCAAAATGCCCAAAGCAGCAAAACTGTGATGAAGTTGCGGTTATAAAAGTCCTTAAACCGAAGGACTGAGCGTCCCGACAAATCCCCGCCTGAAAAATTATCCTACCTGACGGCGTTGAAAAAATGCTATCGCTAAAAGTAAAACAGCCCCAGAGTAGCACAATGCGTAACAACTGCTTATTGCAATGTATTGAAACGGAATCTGACTGCCTTCGTGTATGGCGTCGCTTATCCAGAAAATCTGAAGATTAGGTATCAAAAAGTAAATTGCTTTTGCCCACAGATGACTCTTTGCAAGCTCACCGAATGCCCAGTCCGTTATCAGACCAAGAAGAAAAATACCTACACAGCAAAGCAACGTGATAATTATATTAAACCTCGTCGAAAACGCTATCGCCAGAGACGTGATTATCAAAACCGCCAAAAACAAAAGCAGCACTCCATACACATCCAGAGAATTTATCCCGTTACCGGCTGGATTGAACTGCCAGTGTTTGTCTATAAAAGACAAAATCGCTATATCTATCGTGCCGATTATGCCGAACATCACGACTGTTGTAGAAGTAAACTTCCAGTCGTAAGCATAATTGAAAAAAGCACTTAGAAGAAATACCACACCTACGCCGGCACCGCCTAATATTATAACCGTCCAGTCGGGCTTATCCATCGCTTCCGTTAGAACACCATGCCGAATAGCCATAAGAAGGGTGATACCGCATATATAATGGGCTAAAGCAACCGCGGCTGCCACACCAACAAACTTCGATATTATGAATGTCGGGCGGCGGATGGGCTTGCTCAAAACCGTTGTTATCGTCTTGTTTTCGATTTCATCTGCCACCGCCCCGGATGCCGAGAAAATTGCTATGAACAAGCTGGATAGAAATAGCGTAGAGAGACCTATCTCGCGTAGAAATTTGTCGTCATTGCTCATTGTATATAAACATATAGATGGACTGATAAACATTAAAAAAAGCGATGCAAAGATTATTATTGCGTAAATTGGCTGGCGGAGCGTCTCGATAAATGTGTTTTTGGTCAGAGCAAGTAATTTGCTCATTTGTTTAACTTTCGTTTAATAATTTAAAGGTAAATATCTATTCCGTTTTTTTGTTAGTTTTTTCTATGCACAACTTTTTTTTATGTTATATTTGAAAATTCATTTTTTGTAAAGAACAAGTACCTGTATCAATGATACTATTATTAAAAGCGTTTGTTCACAAATAGGTTAAGCAGATGACAATATCTTCAAAACGTGCTGAATATGTTGCGGTAGCGTCGCTGATTTTGAGCATTATCTTTTTCATTTTAGCTTTGCTTCTCGGCCGCTGGAGCGGGTTTCTTGCACTATATGCCGGCAGTTGGCTTATCTTTAATGCCGTCTTAATCTGGCTGGCACTCCTTATCCAATTCCATCAGAGAGCGCTCGCTGAGCAGGAAAAACTCGACATCTCCCAGATGAAAAAAACGCAGAAAGACTCTGACATCTTTGAGCAGGAAAGCGAAAAGCAATCAGTCTTTAACATCGCTCAGAAAAGACTGCAGCTTTTGGAAAAATGGTTCCTTCCTGTTTTCGCCGGTATCATCGCTGCTTATCAAATCGTTATCGGTTTCTATCTCTTAAGAGTAGCTCTTCTGCCGGATGTCCAGATACAACAGCCGCTGCTCTGTGCCATCGTGGCAACCGCTATTGCTTTTGTAAGCTTCCTGTTCTCAAGATATGCCACAGGGATGTCCGCACAACGGCAGTGGAAACCTTTAAGAGCCGGAGGAAGCATCACTCTCTCTGTCTCGGTCGTTTGCTTTCTTGTAGCAATCTCGCTCGCTCTGCAGGTTTTTAACTACCCGGTCGGACTAAATATCCTTAATTACTTTATTCCCGTGCTGCTTGTTATCCTTGGTTTTGAGACTGCCCTTAATATTGTCTTTAACATTTATCGGCCCAGAATAAAAGGACAATACAACAGGGCGGCTTTTGATAGTCGCCTCTTGGGTATTGTAAACGAGCCGGGTGAGATTCTACATACCGTCGCTGGGACTATCGACTATCAATTCGGATTCGAAGTCTCTCAAACCTGGTTTTATAAGCTCATCGCAAAAGCAATACTGCCTCTCATCTTTTTTGCTGCACTGGTCCTCTATCTTTCCAGTTCCATTGTTGTCATAAACTCGGATGAGCAGGCAATTATTGAAAGATTTGGAAATCCCATCACTCAAAAAGGAAATGTAAGACTGCGAGAGCCGGGGCTGACCTTAAAATACCCCTGGCCTATAGATATTGCAAAGAAATATCCCACCAGGAAAATCGCTCAATTAAATGTCGGATTTATACCGAAAGCTGCAAAAGACAAAGTCGGTTATGGCCCGCTGCTGTGGGGCAAAGAACACTATGAAAAAGAATACGACCTGCTCGTTGCCAGCAGGCAGACCGCCGGAACATTGACCGAAGGAGCCGTCCCCGTCAGTCTCGTTACTGCTGCCGTTCCCGTCCAGTACAGGGTAAAAAACTTATATAAATTCCTTTATAATCATTCCCAGCCGGAAAAAATCCTCGAAGATATTTGCTACAGGCAGTTAACAAAGTTCGCCGCCGGCTCCACCATTGAAGTGGATACCGAAGAAGACCTCCAGCACAGCCTCCTGGGTGCCGGAAGCAACGAAGCTAAAAAAATCTTGAGCGAAAAAATTCAGCAGGAAGTGGACGAGTATGACCTCGGAATCGATATCGTCTTCGTTGGAATCCAGGGTATTCACCCGAATCCGCAGGTCGCACAGGATTATCAGAAAGTCATCGGAGCCGTCCAGAAAAAACAGGCCGCCATACTAAATGCCCAGGCGAACAGAAACCTGATTTTAAGCAAGCTTGCCGGCTCTGTACAGGAAGCAAATCAGCTATATCAGCTCACTGCCGAATACCACGAAGCTAAAAACAACCCCGACTCGAAGAAAAAACTCCAGCTTGCTGAAAAACTCGACAATGCCTTCAAACGGGCAAAAGGCGATATCTTCAAAACTCTAAGGTCTGCTCAAAGCTATGCTTTCCAAAAAACCACTTTGTCACAGGCAAAGGGAGTTCGCTTCAAGGGACAGTTAAAAGCCTTCAGAGCAAACCCAGATTACTATAAAAAACTCCAGAGAATAAACGTTTACGAAGATGCCCTGGAAAATATCAGGAAATTTGTCATCGTCTCCGACCCGAACAGTAAAGAAAACTTCGTTGTTGACCTTCAGGAAAAATTGACTCCTGATTTATATAAAGATATTTTAGGTGAGGATAACACAAAATGAAAAATTTAGCGTTTGTAGTTTTTATAATATTGATTGTCCTTGTTTTATCGCTCTACCTGGTTTGCTTCCAGGTCAGAGAAACTGAATCAGCTCTCGTGACCAGATTCGGGAAGACGCAAAGAGTTATCCGGAAACCCGGCCTGGGTATTAAATGGCCCGCTCCAATAGAAAGATTATACAAATTCGACTCAAGATGGAGAGTTCTCGATGCCGACCTTAATGAAACAACCACAAAAGGGGCGGTGCCTATCATTGTAAATACCTACGTAGTATGGAAAATTGCCGACCCGCTCGCTTTCTTCAACGCACTGGGAACCGTCAGAGAGGCCAAGTTAAAACTCTTAAATCAAATAAGCGACTCGCAGAATAGAGTCATCGGTCAGCACGCCTTTGGAGAATTTGTTAACAGCGATAAATCAAAAATCAAATTCCAGGAAATCGAGGAGCAGATGCGCCGGGAGCTCACCAAAGCGATCGGCAACGATTACGGCATAGAAGTCAATCGGCTGGGTATAAAACAACTTAATATTAACAAAGATGTCACCAAAGACGTCTTCGCAAGAATGAGAGCCGAAAGAAACAGAAGAACACAGGCCACCATAGCTCAGGGAAATGCTCTGGCAAACACAATACAAAGCGATGTCGATGCCAAAAGAACTGAGCTGCTCGCCGCTGCTGAAGCCAAAGCAAAAGCTATAAAAGGACAGGGTGATGCCGAAGCCGCTCAATTTTACAAAATGTTACGGGAAGACCCCCAGCTTGCTATGTTCCTGCGGGACATCGAAGCGCTCAAAAAAACGCTTGAGAAAAGGTCCACCATCGTGCTCAGCGCCGATACCGAGCCGTTCAAACTCTTAAAACGATTGCCAGATATATCACCGAAAGACCCTAATAAAATTAGTGACTGACCCTTTAAAAGAGTATTTATAAAAAAATGCCGGAACAGAAAGACAAAAACAAACAAATAGAACCGCAAAAAGAAGAGCAGAATACCGACAGCCCGCTCGATGCCGCCTCGAAGTCGCTCTCCGACGCCTTGAGAATCAGCTTCGGTATCTTAAAAGTTATTATCTTTATCCTACTTGTCCTTTTCCTTGCCTCAGGATTTAGAACCATCGAGCCGGATGAAAGGGCGCTCGTCTTGAGATTCGGGAAAATAACCGGCGAAGGCGAAGCAAGAATCCTCGAACCGGGCCTGCATTGGTCTTTCCCCTATCCGATTGATGAAGTGGTAAGAATCCCCGTCGAAAAAAAGGTCAGTCTCCCCGTAAACTCATTCTGGTATTACCAGAATCCCGCTGAATTGCTGCCGGAGGGACCAAGAACCAGGCCCCGTTACGAGCCGACACTGGACCCCATCAAGGATGGATACTGTATTACCAGAAGCGCTGAAGAGGCCTTCGCCTCTGACGCTGGTTCCGGAAGCGACTACAATATCGTGCACAACAAATGGCAGCTCATATACCAAATCAACCAGCCCGAGAGGTTCTTCAAAAATATGTTTGTCGAGAAAGTGAATCCGGGACAAAAATACTTCGACGTTATAAAACAAAGCCTGAAATCACTCCTGAGACAGCTACTTGAGGATGCTGTGACAATTACTATGGTAAACTATACTATTGATGAGGCACTGTTCTCAAAACAACAAAGCATCACAAATGAGGTCAAAACCCGCCTGCAGGAAAAACTCGACCGGATTCAAAGCGGCATAAAAGTTACCTCCATTCAGCTTACCGCCTCCTCATGGCCTCGACAGGTCGACCGGGCTTTCCAGGCCTCCATACAGGCAAGCCAGGCCGCTCAACAATCTATAAGCAACGCTAAAGGATATGCCGAAAAGACCCTTAGTAAAACCGCAGGGACCGTCGCTGAAGAACTCCTCGACGTCACAAAGGGGAATAAAAATGTCTCCGACCAGCAGGAAAAAGCCCTTTGGAATCAACTTGCAGGAGACGCTCAAGCAATTATCGCTAAAGCTCGGGCATACAGAAAAACTGTCGTCGAAAACGCAAAAGCTAACAGTGACTACCTCAAAAGAATTCTCCCCGAATATCGCAAAAGACCAAAACTGGTCCTTCAGGAAATTTACCAGGATACGATTGAAACTGTCCTCAACAATGCTGATGAAAAAATAATTATTCAGCCGACTCAAGGTTCAAAAAATGTTGAGATAAGAGTTCTGATAAACAGAGACCCGACAATAAAACCGCAATCGCAGTAGAAAAAGTAAAACAGTATTAATCCGGATTATTAAAGGTTTGTAAAAAAATATGGCTCATCAACATCTACATTTTAAAGAAGACTTTGCCGCTGAGCATACGCACGGCAAACAGATAAGAGTCAGTATCGCTTTGCTCGGAACTTTAGCAGGGGGGGTATTACTGATAAACAGTATCGTCTCTCCAATCTTTTTTGGAGAAGAAAGATTCAATACTGAAATCCTTGCTATGATGGGGGCTATTCTCCTCGGCGCCCCAATCGTCTGGTACGCAATCTTGGCCCTGTTGAAAGGCGAGTCGCATATGGATGAGCTGGCTGCACTCGCTATCGTCGCCGCCTTCGCTACGCAAAACTATGTAAGCGCAGGTCTTATCGGGTTCTTTATGCTCTTAAGCCAGCTTGTCGAAACGCGAACCGCCCTTGGTGCTCGGGCTTCTATTGAGTCCCTTATTCGGCTTACTCCGAAACAGGCAAATCTTATACAGGCCGACGACTCTGAAAAAGAAGTGAAGGTAAGTGATTTAAAAACCGGCGATATGGTCCGCGTAAGACCCGGTGATAACATCCCGGTAGATGGTGAAGTAACAACGGGACTTAGCTCTGTAAACGAAGCTACCATAACAGGAGAATCGCTGCCTGTTGACAAGGTCCCGGGCATGAGGGTCTTTGCCGGGACAAGCAACCTTACAGGCGCTGTCGATATCAAAGTTACAAAAGCTGGAAAAGATACAACTCTTGGGAAAGTCCAGTCACTCATTATGCAGGCCGAGCAGACTAAAATCCCTATGATGAGGATTATCGACCGATACGTCAAATGGTATGTCCCGACTATTCTGATGATTGCTGCAATCGTTCTTTTCTTTACCAGAAACATCAACCAGGCAATAACCATACTGGTTATATCCTGCCCCTGTGCTTTGATTTTGGCGGCACCTACCGCAATGGTAGCGGCTATCTCCGCCGCCGCCCGGCTCGGCGTCCTCATAAAAAACGTCGCCGACCTTGAGGTCGCCGGAAAACTGACTTCTATGGTCTTTGACAAAACGGGTACTGTCACTACCGGTCGTCTTTACGTAACAAAACTCACTCCCGCAGAAAATATCGAACCTGAACAATTGCTGACCGTCGCCGCTTCCGCAGAAAAAATGAGTAAACACCCCGCCGCAAGAGCCTTGCAGGAAGTTGCAAAAGAGGCCAATCTAAATTTAAAAAATTCGGAGAATTTCAAGGAAACTCCCGGTAAAGGTGTTACCGCTGAACTCGATGCTTCTATGATTATGGTCGGAAGAGAATCTTTCCTGAAGGAAAACAATGTTGATATGAACAACATCCCGGCTCCTTCTATGCACGAAGAGCAGGGCTTTAGCACTCTCTATGTCGCTAAAGACAAAAAATGCATCGGATGGATAGGCATGCAGGATAAAACAAGACCGGAAGCAAGACACGCTGTAAAAGAGCTCTTCGATTTGGGACTGAAAAAAATCACTATGCTTACCGGTGATAAAACGGAAGTTGCAAACAGGGTTGCTGCTGAACTCGGTTGCTCTGATTACAAAGCTCACTGTCTCCCGCAGGATAAACTCGCAATTGTAAGGCAGTTAAAGGAACAAGGACACAGCGTCGCCGTGATTGGGGACGGCATAAACGACGCACCGGCTCTCGCCGCCGGCGACCTCGGTATCGCTATGGGAGCAGCCGGCAGCGATGTCGCTATAAACTCCGCCTCTATCGCATTGATGAGCAACGACTTAAAAAGAGTCCCGTTCCTCATCCGGCTGTCAAGAAACACAAGGTCCGTTATTAACCAGAACCTTGCTTTAGGCGTATTCTTCATTATCATTGGAATATCTTTATCTTCTTTTATCCTGCCTACTATAGCAGCGGTTATGCACTTTTTGATATCGATAATCATTGTATTTAACAGTGCCAGACTTATCAGACACGGTGAAGAGCTCGAATATGCAACCACAGCAACCACAACAACCACAGAGCAGGTATAAGCAAAAAACTCCTCTTATTGCTATTGCACGAGATAGAAATTATGGATTATGCTGTCGAAACTATTGACTTAACAAAAGTATTTTCCGACTGGTGGGGAAGAAACAAAATTTACGCAGTGGACGATTTAAACCTCAAGGTTAATTACAACGAAGTCTATGGCCTCCTTGGACCGAACGGTTCCGGGAAAACCACTACTTTGAAAATGCTCCTCAATCTGTTGTACCCAACAAAGGGAAAGACTATTCTGCTCGGGGCAAGCAGCTCTGACCCCAAAATCAGTGCACGTATCGGATATATGCCGGAGGAATCATACCTTTACAGATATCTAAACGCCAGAGAAACTCTGAATTTCTATGGAAGTCTCTTCAAATTGCCGTCCAAAATCAGGAAAATGCGAACCGAATCCTTGCTCGATATGGTCGGTTTAAAAGCTGTCGCCAACAGGCCCGTCGGCACCTTCTCAAAAGGTATGGCAAGAAGAATCGGGCTTGCACAGGCACTTATTAACGACCCCGAGCTGCTTATACTTGACGAGCCGACCACTGGTCTTGACCCCATGGGGACAAGGCAAATGAAAGACCTCGTTTTGAAACTCGCAAAAAGAGGAAAAACCATCCTGCTCTGCAGTCATCTGCTGGCGGATGTCGAAGATATCTGTGACAGAATCTCAATACTGTACGACGGCCAAATCCAGACAGAAGGAAAGGTCAAGGATTTGCTCCGACAAACAAACAAAAAACAAATCACTACCGGTAATCTCAGCGATACTGCAATACAGAAAATAAAACAACTCGTCGAAAAAGAAAATGCCGAATGCAGCATCTCTTCCCCTGTCGAAAAACTTGAGACCTTTTTCATCAAAACTGTAATCACTGCCAGAAAACAACGAAAAGTAACAAGCGGGGCGGTTGCTGACTCCGAAAACGCTATCGCTGACTTCCTTGTTGAAGAGCAAAAAGAAGAATTAAAACGTGCTGAAATCCTTGATAAACTTGTCTCAACTGATGTCTCTACGGAACAAAAAGCCGAACCTGCAAAAGCTGAAGAAGCGGTCAAAATGGAAAAGACCCTGGTAGCCGACAGGGAGCTGCTCGAAAATTTAACTAAACTTCCCGATACATCAACAGCCCAGCCGACTCACGCCAAACAGAAAGCCGAGCCGGTCGAAACCGATACCATCTCAGCCGGTGAACAAGCAAAAAATCTCCTCGACCAGCTTACCGGGGAAAAAGAATCTCAAAATGATGAACAGCAGAAAAAAGGCAATCCTGACAAGGATTCTGAAAAATGAGTAGAATCTGGGCAGTAGCTAAAAATACTATCAGGCAGGCCGTGCGTCTGAAAACCGTCGCCTTTCTGGTTCTTGCCTTGCTTGTCGTTCTTCTGTTAATGGGGGAAAACGCATCGGGGGACGGCACCCTGAAAGGCCGGCTCCAGACTTTTGTAAGTTATTCTTTCTCCCTTACCTCTTTGGTATTATCAGTCTTCACTATCGGGCTGATTGTCTATTCACTCACTAACGACATAAAGCAAAAGCAGATTTTCACCGTCCTCACAAAACCGATTCGAAGGTCTCAGTTGCTTTTAGGTAAACTCCTCGGCGTTTTTATCTTGGATTTTATCCTGCTTGCCATCTTTTCCTTTACAATATATGCCATCGCCGAATTGACTCCCAGGTTCATTAACACTTCTAAGCAGGAGCTAAACAGGGCGAAAAACGAATTTTTTACCGCAAGAATGAAACTCACCCCACAGAAAGTTGACGTCTCCGAAAAAGTCCGGAAAATGTATCAGGAAATGAAAAAGAGCGGAAAACTGCAGCAGAAATTCCCCAATATGTCTCAAGAAGCAATCATCAGAATCCTTACCTGGAGGCAGGAACAATGGACCAGGGCTGTTGCTCCGGGACAAGAGTTAATCTGGGAGTTTCAAAATGTAAAACCACTCGAAGATGCTCAATCGCTCTTCCTCAAATACAAATATGATGTCTCGGTAAATCCCGCAGATTTAAAGGTCACCGGCGCGTGGTTCGTCGGCGATTTGAGACAAATACAGTATGGAGCAAAAGTGCAAACTCCTGTCCATGAGTTTGCAAGGAAAGAATTAATTCGTACCTATTATGAGGAAGAGGTGCCCTCTAATGTCGTTGCCGATGATGGATATCTCGCAGTCGGTTTCCTCAGTCCGCCACTGAATATTACTACTATACTGTTCCCGGAAGACTATTTGCAGCTCCTCTATAAAGCGGACACGTTCACCGCTAATTTCATAAGGGCTTCGCTGCTCATTTTGTTCAGATTAACTCTCCTGGCCTGCCTGGGTATATTCGCCGCAAGTTTTTTGTCTTTCCCCGTCGCCTTGCTGCTTTGTCTCGCTGTTTTTACAACCGCACATCTAAGCGGATTTGTTATGGAGGCCCTTGATCCTGCCACCCACGATGTCGGCCTGTTCTATTCTTACACTATTAAACCGTTAATACACCTGATGCCTCAGTTTGATAAGTTCAGCCCCGTTAAGTTTATTATTCCCGCTCAGTTGATTACCTGGAAATTTCTTGCAGAAGCTTTTGCCATGCTGGTTTGTATAAAATCATTCTTGTTAATAATCCTCTCCCTGTGTATCTTTCGGTTCAGAGAAGTTGCAAAAGTTGTTACCTAAAATGTCTTGTGTTATTTTTTTAAATCGAGCTTTTCTTCAATAATAAATAATATCGACTGATATAATAAAATGCGGTTTCGAGATTTTACAATCTGCCTTATTGCTGTTATCCTGGCCCTGACGTTGTTTGTCACCGGCGGAAGCCAGTTGGACTACATCAACAAACAAAGAGTCAAATTAAACCTTATCAGCAACAAAAAAATTCAGGATGCTCCGCCGTCTCTGGCTTTTGCTACCGTCGCTATGGGTGCTTTCAGAGGTCTTATCGTCGATGCCCTCTGGATAAGAGCGGACAAACTAAAACAACAAGGTCAGTTCTTTGATGCAAAACAGCTCGCCGAGTGGATTACAACGCTTCAGCCAAGATTCGCTTCCGTCTGGGAATTCAGAGCATGGAATATGGCTTATAACATCGCCGTCGCTATACCGGCTACAAGACCGGAAGAAAGATGGACCTGGGTAAAAAACGGCTGTGAATTATTAAGGGACAAAGGAATCCCGCTCAATCCGAAAGCAATCATATTATACAGAGAGCTGGCGAGAATCTATCAGAATAAAATCGGCGATGTAATGGATGAAGCTAACAAGTATTACAAAATACAATTGGTTAATGCTATGGAACCGCTCCTCGGAAATGCCGATAAAGACTTTTTCGATAAACTCGCTAATGCACCGACAAAATGGTCGCAAATCATAAAAGACCCCGATATCGATAAATTCGTTGATGCCTTGATAAAAGCCGATGACTCTTTTAAAAAACAACCTGATTTCGTGAATAGCTACCTCGCCCTCAGACAAAACCCCGATATGTTTGAGCCGCAGGCCTTTAAAGTTATCGATGCTTACAGGGGGACAAGCACTCTCCGGAAATTCGATATCTTCGCAAAAGCTTTTCATCTTCGCAATACCTGCAAACTCGAACCGAAACTTATGCAGCAGATTAATGAAAAATATGGGCCTATAGATTGGAACGACCCAAATAATCGATTGCCTTTGGACTGGAGACACCCGGACACGCATGCCATCTACTGGGCTGTTAAAGGTTTAAAAGAAGCTCACAAAGGAAGATTTAGTATTGATGAAACAAATACCGACAGAATTCTTGTCCACAGCTTACAAAACCTCTTCATAAATGGGAAAATTTATCTCTATGATTATACTCCTGAACAAAACCCCGCACCCGGGCAATATATGACTCCGGAAGAACAAATCCGAATCAGCTTGAAAAAAGACATCTATCTTCGTCAGGACCTCAGAATGTTCGAACCTTATAATGAAGCCGCACTGGCTATAATTGATAAATATAAATTCATCCCTAAAAGCGGCACTTTGCAGTCATTTAAAGATGGGCACAGAAATATGCTCGAAAATGCCGCCTTTTCTTTCTATCAATCGGGTCACCAGCAGCAGGCGCTGAAAATCTATAAAGAGTTAGGCCGATTATATCCGAGGAAAAGTTTCGATGTGCCGCTCGTTCAGTTTATAAAAAAACATTTCGTCCAGGAGTTGAAAGCTATCGGATTAAGGGACGCAAAGGAGCTCGTTCAGATGCTCCTGCGCGAAAGCTACTTTAGATATGCTATGCACGATGACGACCAGGCCGACGCAAGGGAAAAAATGGCAAAACAGGTCCACCAGTTCTACCAGTCAAAATACTCAGACACGGAAAGAATTAAACTTCCTGATTATTCGATGGTTAAATACTTCGCTTTAAGAGATTTCCTGAACGACCGGCAGTATCCGCCCGAATTGCGAAAAAGCTTGCTCGGAAGAATTGAGCTTGAACAACCGAAATTGTATGAGAACTTAAAACAACAGGAACAGTTCTTACGTCAAAAAATCGAAGAACTACAATCTGAAAAAAATTCGCCGAATTTAGATTATGCAAAATAGCTCGATGCAGGCTCTAACTGCTGCACAGAAAAAAGCCGTAAAGCATCTCGAAGGTCCTTTACTTGTCATAGCCGGCCCGGGAAGCGGGAAAACAAGGGTCATAACATACCGGATTGCTGCTCTCATCGATGCCGGCGTGCCGCCTTATAATATCTGTGCTGTAACCTTCACGAATAAAGCCGCTGACGAAATGGCTCAAAGAGTCCTCCGGATGGGAACACCACCCGGCGCACAAATCAGCACTTTCCATTCCCTCTGTGTCAGAATCCTGCGGGAATTCGCAAGCCGTGCCGATACAAAGCCAAACTTTACTATTTACGATGCTTCCGACCAGGCCGTTACAATGAAGCAGGCCGTAAAACTGAGCGAGCTTGACACCTCAAATTTCCCGCCTGCCAGAATGAGAGATGCCGTATCAACGTTAAAAAGCAGACTCATAACCACATCACAATTCGAAAAACAGGCAGACGATTTTTTCTCCAAAGCACTTCTGCAAATCTATAAAAAATACCAGAAAATCCTCGCAGAAAATAACGCACTTGACTTCGACGATTTGCTGTTAAAAACAGCTTTCCTGCTCGAGGGCTCGCCGGATGTCTGCAACAAGCTTGGAAATCGTTTTAAATTCCTCCTCATCGATGAATATCAGGACACCAACCACGCACAATACAGAATCGCAAAAGCGCTTGCTTCAAGCCATAACAATATCTGCGCAACAGGAGACCCCGACCAGTCAATCTACCGATGGAGGGGAGCGGACATAAGAAATATCCTCGCTTTCGAAGAGGACTGGCCCGATGCCAAAATCGTAAAACTCGAAAAAAACTTCAGAAGCACTCCGAACATCCTGAAAGCCGCTGATAATTTAATCTCCGAAAACCAGAATAGAAAACTCAAAAAACTTGTCCCTACAAAACCTTCTGCTGAAGAAGTCGAAATAACCTGTTGTGAAGATGAATTCGAAGAAGCAGATAACCTCGCTGAAAAAATAAAAAAACTGGCTGAAAATGGTACCTCTCTTTCCGACTGCGCCGTATTTTACAGAGTTAACTCCGCCAGCAGAGTCATCGAAGAAGCGCTTATAAAAAACAAAATCCCGTACCAAATCGTAAGAGGCGTCGAATTCTACAGCAGAAAAGAAATCCGCGACATCCTCGCTTATCTCAAAATACTCGTCAATCCCGACGACCAGACCTCTCTGCTGCGCATTATAAACACCCCGCCCAGGGGTATCGGAAAAACATCCATACAAAGGATTAGGGACTATGCCTTAAACAATAACATCACTTTCTATGAGGCACTGAAAAAACCGGATAATATCAAAACACTTTCCACTGCTCCGAGAAAAAAAATCGCCGCCTTCTTCGGTATGATAGAGGGCTTCAAAAAAAACCTCGACTCTGAAATCGCACCGCTTATAGAAAGGGTTTTCGTGGAATCGAGTCTTAAAAAATCTCTACAGGACGCCGGTGAAGAAAAAATCGATGCCATACAAAACGTCGAGGAGCTTATCAACGCCGCCGCTCAGTACGACTCTGAAACCGAAAAACCTTCCCTGCTTGATTACCTCCAGCAAATATCTCTTTTCACCGATGCCGACAGCTACGACACCATCACAAACAAAGTGGCGCTGATGACACTTCACGCCGCAAAAGGACTCGAGTTCGAAAATGTCTTCATCATCGCACTCGAAGACGGCTTGCTCCCGCACGAAAGAAGCTCAAACGAACATGACCAAATCGAAGAAGAAAGACGACTCTTTTTCGTCGGTATCACTCGTGCAAAATCTCTCCTGAATATAAGTTTCGCAAAATACCGGACATTCAGAGGCCAGCTCTTGAGGTCAATCCCATCACCATTCCTCTACGAGCTGGGTATCGATTTCCAGGAAAATTCCTCAAATCTACAAAGCAGGTTTTCCGATACTTCTTCCGGCGAGCCTTACTATGAATCGCTTAATTCCACAGAACAGCAGCCACGATTCAGAAAAGGAGCTCTCGTAAGACATCCCACTTTCGGACTGGGCAGAGTTCAGCAATTCAATGATATGGGAGAAAACAGCACCGTCACCATAAAATTCAACACTGGCCAAACAAAAACTTTGATGCTAAAATACGCTAAACTAACTAAGACCGGAAAATGAGCTTTTCAAAATACAGTTATTGAAAAATCTGGAAGGAGAATAACTGTGAGCCAGTCTCGTATTCAATTGTATTACAAAAATGTCACCGCCGATGTAATCGGAAAAGAGCACGGTATCACCGCAGAACAATTCAGCCGGCTCGCCGATGAAACTACACCAGTAATCGAAAAAATTAACAAGCAAAGAACCGCCGGCAAAACTCCATACAGAGACCTGCCTTACAATACATCCAATGTTCAGCAGGTAAAGGAATTGACCTCGGACTTGCAGGAAAACTGCGAGAACCTCGTCATTCTCGGTATCGGCGGCTCCGCTCTCGGGAATATCGCTCTGCAGACCGCACTGAACCCGTTTATGTATAACCTCCACAAAACCCAGCGCTCCGGACCGCGACTCTTTGTCTTCGACAACATCGACCCCGACCAGCTCTCTTCATTCATAGAATGGCTCGACGACAAAATCGAAAATACAATCTTCAACGTTATAAGCAAATCAGGAAAAACCGCTGAAACCGCAGCACAATTTCTTATCTTCAAAAAAATCTTATCAGACCGACTCGGACCAGATGCTCTGCAAAACCATATCGTAGCCACCACCGACTCAAAGCAGGGAACGCTCAGAAAAATCGCAGACCAGTTTAACTTCCCCTCACTTGAAGTCCCCGATGGCGTCGGAGGAAGGTTCAGCATCCTAAGCCCGGTAGGACTCTTCGGCGCAAGCTTTTGCGGCATCGATATCGACCTGCTCCTGAACGGCGCACGGGATATGGATAAAAAAGTCTCAACCGAAGATTTCTTCAAAAACCCCGCCGCCATAAACGCCGCCGTAAATTACCACTACTACAACAACGGCAAAAACATCTCCGTTATGTTCCCGTACTCCTGCGCCCTCAAAGACCTCGCCGACTGGTACAGGCAGCTCTGGGCCGAAAGCCTGGGAAAAGCAAATGATTTAAACGGCAACAAAGTCCACCTCGGTCCCACCCCCGTAAAAGCAATCGGTACAACCGACCAGCACAGCCAGGTCCAGTTATACCGCGAAGGGCCTAACAATAAACTCTTTACCTTTCTGCAAAACAAAAATTTCAATAACAAACTCAAAATCGCACCCGCTCCGCAGTGTGCCCCGGAACTGAACTATCTGCAGGGAAATGATTTAGCCGACCTCTTTAATGTAGAAAAAACCGCTACCGAATTCGCTTTGATAAAGGATAAAAGACCCTGCCTTACAGTCCTCTTCGACAAACTCGACCCTTACACCGTCGGCCAGTTCATTTACCTTTATGAAGTAACTACATCCATCGCAGGAGAGTTATTCAATATTGACACATACAGCCAGCCGGCCGTTGAGCTCGGTAAAAAAGCAACCTTCGCTCTTATGGGAAAAGAGGAATACAAAAATCTCGCTAACGAAATTAAACACCTAACCGAATTGGACAATAACTTTCTGGTTTAATGCAATTGTTACCCTGCAAAATCCTGGCAGATTTCGCTATGACACCGGCAGCAATACGTCTGATTATTATGTTTGTTGTCCTGGTAGGGGGAATAATCTTCGGCTATCTGGCCAGCTCCCGTTTCGGCTTCTCTGAGCACCTCGCAAAAACAATTATGAACATCGTCCTGTACTCCTTCCAGTGGATTATTGCTTTAATTGTAATATGGGAAATGGACCTCTCTTTGGAGATAATTTGGCTGCCCGTCGTAGCACTTATCCTTCTCTCTACTGTCACAATAATCTCCGCATCGCTCTTTTTGCACCTGAAAATACCGCAAAAAAGTAAAATCACCATCATCCTCGCAGGCAGTCTCAGCAATATCGGATATACCGGGGGAGCTTTCGTCTGCTATGCAATCTTTGGACTAAAAGCCTTGGGACTTGCTAATATCTACGCTATGTTCTGGGCGCCTGCCATTTATCTCGTCTTCTTCCCACTCTTAAAAGTCAGGGAAATTAAAAAAGACGGGACCATCGCAAAATTCCGGTTCACTCATTTCTTTGACCCCAGAATGATTGTCATACCCGCTGCTCTTGTTGCTATAATCCTGAACCTCACCAATCTCAAGCCACCGCAGTTCATCTTTAGATTTTACATAATTGACATCCTCATTTATATCGCCTCCGCTTTGGCTTTCTTCGCTATCGGGCTGAGAGTCAGGGGTTATAGATTAAAGCGTTATTTCAAACTGTATTTCCCGTTGGCCGCCGTCAAATTTATCCTTTCTCCTACGCTGGCTTGCCTGCTGCTGTATCTCCTGCATTTGGCCGGTCTAAACTTGACATATTTATCCAAGAGCGTAATAATCATCTTATCTGCCGCTCCAAGCGCTGTGATTATGGTAACTATGAGCAATGTCTTCGATTTGGACGGGCCGCTCGCAAGCGCTCTATGGGTTACTACTAATGGCTTCTTTATCGCCGTCGTGGTGCCGATACTATATTTCATCTTTACTTAAAAGGATTATATTATGAATTACGCAGTCATTATGGCGGGGGGAATGGGTAAAAGATTATGGCCCCTCAGCAGAGAAAAACACCCAAAGCAAATACTCAAAATATTCAACGGTAAAACCCTGCTGCAGCTCTGCATCGAAAGATTACTGCCTCTCTTCGACAAAGAAAAAATAATCATCCTCACGAATGCAAAATATCAGGACATCGTAAGAAAAAACACACCGCAAATACCCGCCCGGAATGTCGTTGCCGAGCCGCTCGTAAGAGACACCGCACCCGCCGTCGGGTTAGCCGCTGCAATACTGCAGAAAAAAGACAAAGACGCCACCTTCGCCGTCCTCACCGCAGACCAGGTAATTGAACCTCAGGATATATTCCGCACTACTCTAACCAATGCCCTGAAATTCGTAAATGGTAACCCGGATTGCCTGCTCACTTTCGGCATCCACCCGACATCACCCTCTACGCAATATGGTTATATAGAATACGCCGAAAAGGTCAAAAATGATAATGACAGCTCCGACATTTATAAACTCCACGCCTTCAAAGAAAAACCAGACCAAAAAACCGCTGAGAAATATATCGATTCAGGCCACTTCCTGTGGAACTCAGGTATGTTCGTCTGGAAAGCAAATACTATCCTCGATAACCTCTACAAATTCCTCCCGGAATCAAAACAGCCGTTGCAGAAAATATCAGCCGCCTCGAGCCCCGATGAACTGCACAAAACCATAGAGCAATGGTTCCCCAAAATGCCGAAAATAAGTATCGATTACGCCGTGATGGAAAAAACCCAAAACGCCCGGGTTATCAGGTTAGAATGCTATTGGAAGGATATGGGCTCTTTCTCCGCCTTAGCTGAAGTAACTCCTTCGGACAAAAACAAAAACACCCTCATCGCAAAAACAAATCAACTGCTCGACTCAAAAAACAATATAATCGTTACAGAGCAAAGCGGCCATTTAATCGCTGCCGTCGGCCTGGAGAGTTTCCTCGTTGCCCACAGCCCTGATGCTACGCTTATCTGCCCCAGAGACCAGGCGCATCGTTTAAAAGAGCTCCTCGATATCATAAAAAAACAAAAAGGCGATAAATTCCTCTAAAACATTTACCTCAGGATGAGATACTTAGCTATAGATTTCGGCTCCAAAAGAACGGGACTCGCCATCTGCGACCCTTCGGAAACTTTTGTCTCACCGTATAAGGTAGTCCACGGACAGAAAAGTTTAATCGAAAAAATCGAAAATATCATCCATTCGGAAAACATCGAAGCCGTCGTAGTTGGCCTGCCGCTGAATATGGATGACACCGAAGGACCGCAGGCGGAGCTTGTCTTCGAATTCGCCGAAAAACTAAAAGATAAAATCAACCTGCCCGTTCACTTACAGGATGAAAGATTAACCAGCTACGCTGCTGAAGAAAAACTAAAGCCCGCCGATATGACCGTCGGAAAACAAAAAAAACGAATCGACGCCGTCGCCGCTGCTGAAATCCTGAACGCCTTCCTTGATAAAAACAAAAATTAGTAAAAAAAACCGATATGGTCAGCAAAATCAGAAAAACCGCCGGTCTAAAGACATTTGGTATCAGTTAATACCGGCTGCTATCAACGCATTTCTTCCAGGTATTTGCCCTTGAGATATTTTGTCCCTGCATAGAATGGGTAATCATCCCAGGGCGATTCGCCTTTTACGCGAGGGTCGCCGGTTCTTTTCTGATACTCTTCCATCCGCTTGGCAAGGCGCTCTTTGGCTTTGGCGTATGCAGGCTCAGCAGCCAGGTTGTTCATCTGTGCCGGGTCTTTATCTATCGCATAAAGCTCTTCAGCGGGCAGCTTGCCGAATGATTTGGCAAACAGCTCTTTTACTCCTTTCTCTTCACGATGTTCCATCATATAGCTTTTTGTCGGCCCCGCATCGATATCTCCAAACGTCCCCTGGTGGGAAGCTACGAAATCAGGTCCGCCCATTGGCCACCGGTCCGGTTCGTAGTTGCGGATATAGAAATAATCTTTGGTATGAATGGCTCGACGCGGATAAGTCTTGCCCTCCGGTCGAGCCCAGACATGCCGTTCAAGACCGGTAACCGTCATATCACGCTCCGGGTCAACCCAGCCACCCTTTTCGGATTTCAAAAGATTCATCAAACTTCGACCGGTTATCTCGTCAGGAGCTTTCACGCCCCCTGCTTGAAGGAAAGTAGGAGCAAAATCGATGTGATTGACAAAATCATCAATAACCCGCCCGGGATTTTTAATCCCCTTGCCCCAGCGAATCGCTAAAGGCATATGAACGCCATAATTATAAACGGTAGCTTTGGCACGCGGAAAAGGCATCCCGTTGTCAGAGGTTACGACAATAATCGTATTCTCCAGCTCGCCGTTATCTTGAAGTGTCTTGAGCATTCTTCCTAAATGTTTATCGAACCATTGAATCTCGAATAGATAATCGCATATATCATTTCGCACTTGCTCCACATCCGGCAGAAACGGCGGCACGTTGACCTTATTGGGATTCATTCCCGACTTTGCGCCGGAGCCATACACATAATCACGATGTGGCTCACAACCGCCATACCAGAAACAGAACGGCTTTGTTGTATCCCGGGCCTTCATAAATCCTTCGAACGCACCGGCGTAATCGATGTGCTCTATGCCTTCCCATTCCTCCTCTTCTTTCTCTTTTGTCAACTTTTCCCATATCTTGCCGCAGGGATGTTTCCACGTATAGCCAAAATCCTGATTGGCTGGTCCATACCCCTTGCCTGTCTGGCCGATGACATAACCTGCACCCTCTAATAATCTGGTATAAATCGGAAATTTCTTTTTAAGCCGCCCGAACAGCAAACCGCCTTCTTCAAGTTGCCAGAAATTCTGCCCTGTCAAAATCGATGCCCGTGACGGAGCGCATGACGGAGATGATGTAAAAGAATTAGTGAACAGAATTCCTTCACGCCCAACCCGGTCAAAGTTTGGTGTCTTAACCACCGGGTCGCCGCTGATTGAAGTGTGCAGCCACGTTTGGTCGTCAGATATGCAGAACAGGATATTCGGCCGTTTTCTCTCGCCGGATGCCCCCTTGCACATCGTTGCCCCTAAACTAAAACTCGTAACTGCTAAAGCTGATTTCTTCAGAAAGCTGCGACGGTCCATATATGTACCCTCCTGTATTCTTATATTTATTGAAAGAACAGTCTATCAATTATTATCCGACATTTCCCATTTGAACGGTTAAAGAACATAATTTCTCCGTACGACATCAATGAACTTACAAAATTTTCTTGAACAATCAAGAATTTCCTGTTTCAAAGCAGCTTTGTTGGAAACCCCTTTTTGTCCGACGATCAGCAGAGCCATCACTTAAGTTGTAATAGTCGTCATCGGATTTCTCTATCTCTGGGGCCTCATCGGACGTACCTTCACGTCGCGTTCCAGTATCCCATGGATTGTAAGCAATGAAGACTCCGACTCCTTTTTCGTGGCATGCCTTGGTCACACCACGCAATCCTTCCGAACCGCCGGGCAAATCGCGGTAAAAATCAAATTGATTTCTTTCATCGAATCCAATGCGCGGGTAAGCTTGCCACAGTATTATGTTGTCAAATCCCCCGTATTCCTTCTGGCCATACTCAAGAAACTTATCAACCGTGTATTTGCCTGTTTCAGGGTTGATGAAGAGCATATCCCACGACATGAATTTGGTACTTACCAAACTCGAAGGAATCCAGGCGAAGTCCTTTACGCTGTAATACTTGTCATCATAATTCAGGGCTTTGCGCTGGTCCTTGCGCCATTGACTCAACCAGTCACGCCACAGCGGCCAGAGTTCCGGTTCATCCGGAGCAGGCATGATATTGTCGAAGGTCAGTTCATTACAGTTGTGTTTTCGCAGTATGTCCTTGCGTTGCTTCTTCAACTGCTCACGCCATGCAGAAAACTCTTTCTGTAAGATGACTCTTTCGTCTGCCTTCACATTTGCGACTGGGACTATCAACGCCAGAATCACCGTGCAGCAAAAGAAATAACACATTCGTCTCATCTCTTCATCTCCTTTCAGATTTAAAAACTGAACGAGTACAGCTTTGACTCTCTCAATTCGAATTTCAGCTTGACGTCTTTTCCCTTAAGTTTCTTGAGTGAAAATCCATCCTTCCACTGTATCGGGGCGTCCGTGGCAGTTTTTATTATGAGTTCGCCTTCAGCCAGTTTTTCGTTGTCTTTATTGAGGGCCGTCACTTTGACATAGCCGGACGGTGCAATATCGGCGCTTATGCACAGCGGACCGGCGACGACTGAAACGGGCTTGGTTGTGATTGACCCTGTTTTGTTGCTCCCCCCGGCAACCTGTTCGTAGCCAGCGAAGCCATCCGGCCTCAAGGTGGCCAGGCAGAAGAAACCATTGCGCCAGCTGGTGTGATTGCCATCACTGCCGCCGTAATACAAGCGAATCTCATCTTTCAGAAATACAGGACAAGCGGCCGCATAAACGCAGCCCCAGTCATAGTCGCCCTGTTTCTCGGAGTTCGGAATGAGTGGTGTTCCCGGCAAAACGCGATGCCACTTTACCGTATCAGGACTCCAGGTTAATTCTGTCCAGACGCGGTCGGCCTCCTGATCGTGGATAGCGACCAGTCCAAGATATATGCCGCCATGATAAAAAACAGGCATAGCATACGTCTGGTATCTTTCGGACAATCCCTCGAGCACAACTCTACTCTTGCTCCAATTGACAAAATCAGCGCTGGAAGTTCGCGCAACCTGTCGGCCAAACGGCTCGCCCCACTCGCGAGTTATCCCTACATACTTGCCCAGTGTCGGTGACCAGAAGGCATTGTTGTGGGTGTCTCCGGCACTATCGGCTTCCGGACACGCGATGGCCGGGGCCCAGTGGATTCCATCAGCGGAAAACGCCACCGAGAGAATGTCCCCCTTAAAAAAGGCCTTGTAGCGACGCTTGGGGTCTGCATCACGAAGGTCCTTGAATATCCCCGTACCATGAGGCCCTTCCAGGTATTCTCCCTTGCCTTTGCCTCCGCGCCACAGGATGTTATTGGCCTTGCTCCCTTCGTATTTAACAATGCCTAATTCCGGTTTTACCCACTTTATGCCGTCTTTGGACGTAGCATAGCAGATGGCCATTTCCCTTGCCAGCGGTTCGTACTCAATTTCCTTTCGCTGCTCAAGTGTCATACCCTTTGAAGAGATGTCGATTATGAAAGGGCTGTACCAGCATTTGTAAATCTTCTCCTGCTCGTCATAAATCACGTTGGCGTAGAGATTGTCGAACCGCTTCTCCCACGGCTTATCTTCTTCGAAGAGCGGATTGCCTCTGTACTTTTGTACTTTGCCGATAGTAAGTTTAACATTTTCGGTATTACCAATAATCCGGGAGTCGAGCAAAAGGTATCTGTCATTTCCGGATGCGGCAGGGATCCCTAACGCCAGAATAGCCGTGAAACACAAAAAACAACGTATTCGTCTCATCTTTTCATTTCCTCTTAAATTATAAACAGTCCAACTGACTTTCCCCATTTAACTGCTTAGGAAACATAATTTTTCTCCGACCTGTCCCAGGCATGCCGGGGTACGACATCAACAATCTTATAAAATCCACTTGAACAATCAAGATTTTACTTTTTCGGAGTTCATCTGCCAAATCCTGGACTAAATAAATATTTGCCCGTAACCACCAGGACAATCAGAACCGCCGCAACCCAATAATAGTTTCTTGTAATCGTTGTTTGTAGTTTTACTATCTTTAGCTCCTGAACCTTCTATCACGTTACAGGTAAATCTTCATAATAAAAGGAAGGAATTATAGAATCAAATGTTTTCTTGGTAATTGTCTTTATTGGACTTATATCTTTGCAAATAAGCCAAATGCAAATATTTGATTGACCAAATTGTGGGTGTTACTTAAACTTACTGTATGAACAGGCAAATCATAATAAACGCAGATGACTTTGGGCTTTGTCGGGGCGTAAACAAAGCCATTGTGCAGGCTTACACTGATGGCGTTCTGACCAGTGCGACTATTATGGCCAATATGCCTGCCGCCGGGGAAGCTGTCAGTCTGGCTAAAAAACTGCCCGGCCTTGGAGTAGGAGTCCATCTTAACATATTTGAGGGTCACCCTCTATCTGATGATACCTGCGTGAAATGCCTGCTTGATGCTGATGGGCAATTCTGTATGTCGCCGGCCAAGCTGTCTTTGCTGTCTGTCGTAGAAGCTAAAATCAGAAATGTAATAAGAACCGAATTTGCTGCGCAGATTCAATGGGTAATTAACAATGGGCTAAAACCTACTCATCTGGACTCACATAAGCATATTCATACTTTTCCGGTAATATTTTCGATAGTTTGCGAATTGGCCGCTCAGTTTGGCATTTCTGCTATCAGATTTACTTATGAACCGGGTAAAATTTGCCGAGACCCCTGGCCTTCTCCAGGTGCGGGCGGAAGGAAAAGAGCCGCAATAATTCGGATTATGGCAAGGATAAACCGTCTGCAAAACTCGAGTTTGCTGAAAACCGAACTAATTCTCGGCATTGCACATACAGGTAAAATAAATGTGGATTTTTTAAAGGCCGTTACCTTGTATAATTCTGCAGAAATTGTTGAGCTAATGACTCATCCAGGTTACACTGATGGCCTGGATGTGCATAAAACCAGATTAGTCGAACAGCGGAAGCTGGAGCTTGACGCTCTTTGTAGTGATAAAACAAAACAGTATTTCGAAGATGCAAAGATGAAATTGGTGCATTATGGAGGAATTTAGTCAGGTCAATATCGATTGTTCGGTAGTAGTGCCGCTTTACAATGAAGCTGATGTAGCTGATGAGCTTTACCGCCGGTTAACCAAAACAATGCGTGAAACCGGCCTGTATTATGAACTTATCTTTGTCGATGACGGTAGTACAGATGAAACATTACAGCTATTGCAGGACATTGCCGACAAAGATAACAAGGTTATAGTTGTCGAGCTTCGGCGTAATTTCGGCCAGACTCCCGCTTTAGCCGCCGGCTTTGATACTGCAAACGGGCAGATAATAATATCAATGGATGGTGACCTGCAGCACGCCCCGGAAGAGATTCCACATTTTCTTGAGAAAATCGAAGCCGGCTATGATGTAGTCAGCGGCTGGCGCAAAAACAGAGTGGATAACCTGATAATGAGAAAAATTCCTTCCAGGGCAGCTAACTGGCTCGCTTCGAAGATCAGTGGCGTTACTATTCACGATTTCGGTACCACCTTCAAAGCATACAAACGGGAGATAATTGAGCAGTTGAATCTCTACGGGGAAATGCACAGATTTATTCCAGCATTACTATCGGCAAGTGGTGCTAAAATTATCGAGATTCCAATAAAAAACATTATCCGTCCGAAAGGGACGAGTAACTACGGGATATCCAGAACTTTCAGAGTTGTCTTTGATTTGATAACCTTACGGTTTCTGCTTGGGTATGTAACAAAGCCGCTGCACTTCTTTGGCAAAACTGCTTTATATTGTATTTTTGCATCGTTCTTAATGAGTATTTACATATTATTTGATAAGTTTGTATATAATGTACCAATCTTTGTCGCACATGGACCACTTGCAGCAGTGGCGGGCATTCTGCTGCTGGTTGGTTTAATATTTATCACCACAGGATTAATCGGAGAAATGATAAGCAGAGTCTATTTTGAAACAACGAATAAAAAAATATATTCGGTGCGCAAATGGCATCGCAAAGGAACCTCGCAGGTTTAACAGAAAATGAAGAAAAAGCAATCGCTGGTTGGTCTAATAATCGTTTTACTGATAATAGTCGGGGCAATTCTGTTGGTCCGACATTTTCACATCAAGAATTTTCATATCATAAAGCCGGACATACTCTACACCAGTGGCCAGCCCAGGGGAATGGACTATACCCGCCTTCTTTACAAGTATCACATCGCCACAATCGTAAATGTCCGCTCATCTTCCGAACACCGCGAAAGAAACTGGTTCAACGAAGAGATAAGCTGGGTCAGAGAAAACGGCGTTAAATATGTTGAGCTGCCTATTGAGAAAGTCAATTATTTCCCCACCAAGAAAACTCAGAACCAATTCCTCACTATAATGGCAGGCAAGAACAATCTGCCGGTTCTTCTGCACGGAAGCGGAGGCAAGAAAAGAGTCCCTATGCTGACAGCCGTTTGGCTGATAAAGAATGAAGGATTATCCGCTGAAGATGCCGTCAAGATAGTCGAAAAGCTCAAGAACGGCCGAAAGTTAACCGAATCAGAAATGAAATTTATCAATGATTTGGCAAACTGAGGTTGTTGCACAGCTTTTTATGTATCATCTTTGACAGCCGGCGTCGGTTTGTGGAACAGCACACCTCTGGTGTTCTCTCTTTTTCGCACTTCAGCCTTTTCATTTTGGTAAACCTCCTCGAACCGGCCGTCCTGCTCCAGTTCTTGAAGTTCGCCCGCAGTGGCAATAACCCAGTCACCTTGGCCATAGTGCTGGTAGAGTAAGGATTTTTTTTCTATCACAGGAATTGGCCTGCCGAAGTAATGAACTACTCTTGGCGAAACATATCCATAGGCCACTAAATTGTCTGTCATCGGAACTTTCTCTGATATCTCCAACGCAAATTTCCTGGTATAATTATTATTGTTAAGAGGCGACGAGAAGCTGATATAAATAATC
Organism: Phycisphaerae bacterium; assembly: GCA_030604525.1. Classification (GTDB taxonomy): domain Bacteria; phylum Planctomycetota; class Phycisphaerae; order Sedimentisphaerales; family Anaerobacaceae; genus JAUVVQ01. The sequence continues at coordinate 79,492 of JAUVVQ010000004.1, forward strand.
GTCAGGAGACAATAGCCCGCAAAAGTGATTCCGCACGCCAGAGCAGGTTTCTTTTTTGCAAATGATAGCGTAATCCCCCCGACCATAGCCAGTCCAATCAGGCCTGAGATTAGCACTATGACCATAAATTCAGGACGGGCCACAGCCGTATAAATCATACCAGAAACCGCCAAAATGGTTAGAAAGACCATATGATAAAGAAGAACGTTCCCGGCAAATTTCCGCGTAAAGGCCCTCCGCTCAAAAACCATGTCTTCCAAAATGATGCCGATTAAGATAGCAACCCCAGGCATCGCTGGAAGAAGGTAATGCTTACGTTTGCCGCCCGATATTATCAAAAAGGCCAAATCGGCTACAAACCAGAGCCATAAAAACAGCATAGTTCTACGCTTTTGCTCCCAGATTTTGTAGAAAGGGGATACCAAAGCTGCCGGCACGAAAGCAACCCAGGGGGCAATAAATGAAAAGATATAAGGCACGTAAAAGTAAAAGGGATAATTACCGGAGTCGAATTTGCCGAAGAAGCGGTCAAAAAAATGCTGCTTCCATATAACCAAATCCCAGTTTACTTTCTGAGCGATACCCACCGGCCACGGCAATACGATAGCCAGAAAAATAACCGACCCTATGACCGGCAGCAGTTTCGGTATCTGTTTCCATCGCCGGAATATAGCAACATAGAAAAACAACGGAATCAGAATAAGTGGTAACGGCATGGGTCCCTTAGCCAACATAGCCATTCCGAAGCTTACCCAGAAGATAAGCATATACACAATTTGCTTCTTGCGGTTCTTCTCGTTGATAGCCGAGTAAAAGGTTAGAAAGCAGAGCGTGATGAAAAAGGTAAGAACCATTTCCGGACGGGCGTTATGTGCGTAATAAATGTAACTATACGATGTTGCCCATACAAGAGAGGACATTATCGCAATACGAAAAGTCAGCCATCGGTTTACAAAATACAAAATAGCTGCAACCGATAGAACGGCGAAAATAACACTCGGAAGCCGAGAGGTAAATTCATCAATCCTGCCCGTTACTTGTGACAAAACTGCAACAAGCCAGTAGGAAAGAGGAGTTTTCTGAAGACGGGGCTCTCCATTGCAGGTAGGCATAATCCAGTCGCCGCTTTGAAGCATCTCCCGTGCAGTAATCGAAACATAACACTCATGATTTTCCATCCCGCCTACAGAAATACCCCAGGATGCCGTCATTGCTGCAAGCAGCAACGCACAGACTAAAATCAGAATCCTGTTTCTTCTCGATGCCGATTTATCCACACGGTTATTCATATCGCTCATGGTCATTTCAGATACTCTTTGCCCTAATAAACATCAATCTCATTTTGATGGGCCTATCTGCGGTAAAGAATCGGGCATTTTTTCGATAACGCCCATTTGCTGCAGCATCGCTGCTAATTCCTTCATATGACTGTTAAGATACGGCAGAAGATATACATTACGCTTGGGTTTAAAGTCGTAGTGCATCATTTCGCCAAGAACAAAAGACGTATCCTTTTTCTCCACAAGTAATTGGTAAGCGGCAATTACCCCACCGGTGCGTTGTACTCCGGCAGTACAATGCACCAGTACCGGCTTGTGTTTTTTCTGTGCATCACATATCGCCGCAATCGCCTTGGCGTAGTTCCCAATATCACCCGTACCATTACCTCTCAGCGGGAATATCAACCTTTCGATACCCAGTTCGGCAGCCGCCTGCCTTTCGGCATTTTTATCAACGTCGTCCAGGGAATCCCCCGACATGCTAACTATCACCCCGATATTGTATTTGGCTAAGGTCCTTTTAACCAGCGATGAGGAAAGTTGGCCGCTGCGATAGAGCTGACCTTGCTTTACCACGCCGAAACGCTTGGGAATAAAGCGGTCCTTAAGCGCATCTTCCCAGAGCCAAATTGCCCCGATGGACAGAATGACCGCCAACCATACCAAACGGGATTTTTTCCTGCTAAAAATCGATTTTGATTGCTGCCTTGAATGATTACCCTGCATGTAACACCTCTCCTTCAGTTGTTTGCTATGGTTGAGACGCCTTTTTTAGCGTCCTTATAAATTAAATGAAGGTTCCGCATATATATTAAGGTATTCAATGAAAACCCCAGCATAAAAACCGGATTTTTTATATGAACAGAATAGCTAAGTAAGATTAAACTGCCAGCCAGCGACATAAACCAAAAAGCTATTGGAATATGAGATTTTTTCTTGTATTCGCTGACTATCCATTGAAGGATAAACCGCCCACCGAATACCGCCTGTCCTACTAAAGCTGTCGTTGCCCAAATGGGGTCGCCTACTATCTGTTCTGCTATCGCACTCTTAAAAAATTCAAGTATTGAACCGAACATATCTTTTCTCCCATTTAAAAGGACTACTACTTATACCGCTACCTATTGTCAAGACAAAAGAACAGGGGTTTTTAAGGTGGACTCAGCGCATACACCTCGGCTGGGCTGCGGTAGCACAATGCCTGCTGTAACCGGTGGTTATTATAAAATTCAAAATACCGGCTAAGGTTATATCTCGCCTCGGCCATTGTCTGATAGTCTCGCAAATAGACCTTCTCAATTTTTACTGTCCGTCGCCACTGACGGCTCAAAATGTCCCTCACCAAGCTCTTTCGCTGAAGCTAATGCCCCGCCGAAAGAATTGCTCGATAAAAACAAAATCAAAGCTACAAAAACTGCTCTTCTTCGCATCTCAAGCCATCCGAACCGAGATTATTTATTTCAAGCCTGAAATCATATCTACAAAATTCCTCACCTTGCGTCAAGCTCATTTTCTTTTCCCTTTTTTAAATACTCTCCGCTGCTGTTCGAATTTCCACCCGTCCCGCCGTTGTGCAGGCATATTTCATAACCCCCGCAATCTTTAAAAAACCAAGCCAGCAATCCTACTCCGAAATTTGAGTAACTGACCTTTGCTCCCGGCTCCGTTTGCAATACCGAAGCGGACAGCCAGAGGTAAAGGTGTTCGACCGAATAACCTTTATAGGGATTATTCCGTTCGATAAGTAACAGGTGTAGCCAAGGGACGAACGCAATGAGAGAAAAAGAAAGAGAGTAGCAACACCTTTTACGACAAGAACCTACACAGCTTAGCTTGCTATACACCACCAATTCCCCTGTTTGCGTTTAGTAATATCCCCTGTTTTTGGTTAATTAGCTGTCTGCTGCTTTTTTCATGCCTTTTTTATACCGAAGTGTTTATTGCTATTTGTGTTTATAAAAAGGGAACAACTATGCAAATGTATATCATGGCCAAACAGGCAAAACATAAATAAAGCCAGTATTTATAAGGAATTAAGATGAAAAGTAAAAGGCGAGAAAATCTTTGCCAAACGCAAGATATGGTCAGTTATATTTGTGATATGCGGCAAATTAAGCGTGTGGGATAGAAATAAAAGGTGAAATTATGAAGATAAGTCAAAAGTTAGCCTTGGGATTCATAGGAGTTGCTTTGTTGGTTTGGATAGTTAGTATTTTTGTTATTTTTCAAAACAACAAAATAAAAACAACCACTGAAAAAGAAGTATTTAACAGTATCACACAGCTCGATGATGTCTGGGCTATGATGGAAGCACAAGAGCATCAAGAAATTGCAGCAAAAGACCATCTTTTATTGGGGAAAAATCTAAAAGAAAAAAGGGCTGACTATTTTTACGAGAAGGAACGTTGGCAAAAAGTTTATCAAAGGTACCTGTCAATATGCTGCAAACACGTAAAACCTTGGTTAAGAAGATATAATGACAATATAAAAGCATATCACACAAAAATAGAAGAAGCGTTTGCCCTTGATGAGCAAGGAGCAGACTTGGAAATAATAAAAGCCAAAATCGAGAAAGCCGATAAGTATGTAACAATAGCCCACGAGGAGGTATTAGAGCCAATCATTGAACATGTGCATAACGTACACATAGAACCAGGGAAGAAAGCCCTTGCGAAAAGAATTAATCAAACTTCTCACATCGCTGTTATAATAAGTTTTGTTGCTGTATTTTTTGCAGCAGTTTTAGGGTTTTTCATTTCCCGTAACATCTTGCTGCCCATAAAGAAACTTAAGGTTGCGACTACGAAAATCGGTGAAGGTGATTTAGACACTAAGATAGAGATTAACTCGAATGATGAGATTGCTGAGCTGGCCTGTTCTTTTAATGCGATGGCTGAGGATTTGAAGAATACAACCACATCTATAGACAAGCTTGAAAAAGAAATCGCCGAACGCAAAAAGGTAGAGAATGAATTGAAAGCTGTGAATTGTGAACTCAAAGATTTTGTTTACATAGCATCACATGACCTTCGTGAGCCATTGGGAAAAATAACTTCCTTTGGGGGTCTGCTGAAAGACTCTCTGGAGGGTAAACTTGAAGATGATGACAAGGAAAACTTGGATTTTATGGTTGATGGAGCTAATAGGATGACTCAAATGATAGAAGGTCTCTTGACCTATTCTCGTCTTAATACAAAACAGGCGCTGTTCGAAACAGTCGATTTAAATGAAATTGTCCGGCAGTTACAACGACTCGAGCTTGCAGAGTTACTCGAAGAGACCAATGCGGTAATTGAAGTCCCTCAATCTCTGCCGGAAGTAAAAGCCAATCCCGTCCAAATAAGACAACTTTTACAGAATCTTATTGCTAACGGCATTAAATATCGCCGCAAGGAAACTTCGCCGAAAATTGTTGTAACTGCCGAACAACTTGGCAATGATAAAACCAGGATAGAAATTCAGGACAACGGTATCGGGATCAAAAAAGAATTTCAGGAGGATGTTTTCAAGATGTTTAAACGGCTGCATTCAAGGCGAGAATACGAAGGTGCCGGCATTGGACTCGCGGTGTGCAAAAAAATAGTCGAAAAGCACGATGGTCAAATCGGCGTTGTATCGAAGCCAAAAGAGGGCTCAACGTTTTTCTTTACACTCTCAGCAGCAAATGAGCCGGTAGCTGTATCATAAGGATTAAAAATAACAGAAAAAAACGAAAGGAAGGGAAAATGAAAGCTCTGAAACAAGTAACAATACTGTTGGTCGAAGATGACCCAGGGGATCAGAAGTTGATTAAGAAGTCGCTGTCAAACCAGAAAATAGCCAATTATCTTTATATTGCCGAAAACGCAGAAGATGCTCTATATTACCTGTCTCGAAGCAAAGCTGGCGACAGTGATTGTCCTAAGCCGGAACTTATTCTGCTTGATTTAAACATGCCGGGAATGGGTGGAAAGGAGTTTTTAAAGCGTATCAAGGCCGATGATGAGCTGGACACTGTCCCTGTTGTAATTCTAACAACTTCGGATTCTGAAAAGGATATCATCGATAGTTACAAACTGCAGGCAGCAGGCTACATAAAAAAACCTGTGAGCCTGCAGGATTTCCAGGAAACATTGGGCAAGCTTGAGGAGTACTGGTTTGTTATATGTAAGCAAGTGCCCGACACAACGGTGACAACATGCCTCAAATAAGTTCAAAAAAGAAAAACATTCTGCTTGTGGATGACGATGTGGGTGATTGCCGGCTGGTGCAGCTGGTACTTGCAAAACCGTCCCAGCCGGTGGATTTTGCGGTCGAGACAGCTGGAACTCTGACACAGGGACTTCAGCTTCTAAAGCATGGTGGTGTCGATTTAGTATTGCTTGATTTGAGCCTTCCAGACAGCAGAGGAATCGAGACAGTCCGAAAGACACACGAGGCAAATCCAAACGTGCCAATAGTCGTGTTGACCGGATTGTCAGATGAGGAAGTGGGGCTTGAAGCCATAAGAAGTGGAGCAGAAGACTACTGCTTTGTCACGGTTAAAGATTTGGGTACAGGGACTTCAGTTTAATCCGGGCTTTTTCAACAGTGAACTGCCAATCGATGCCTCGTTGTTTTTCGTTGCTGGAGTCGGCCCAAGACGAC
>JAUVVQ010000020.1 GCA_030604525.1 Phycisphaerae bacterium
AAATTGGGTTTGTTTTGCATAAAAAGTATATTTTTGATTGACCCTTTTTTCCTCCAAATCTTATTAGAGACTGATTTACACGGGATTAACACCGATAATTTTTGCCATCCCGCACCAATTAGGCGTGAGTTTCCACTCAATTCGTGCGGGACAGTCGCCGGACACAGAGAATCGAAGTTAGAATTAAAAAGTAGAAAAATAAAAAGGGAAATTTCACCACAAAGGACACGAAGGTCACGAAGAAATTTAGCCACAAGGAGATAAAAAAATACTGGAAATATTGAATCCCGCAAAGGCGCCAAGGCGCAAAGAAAAGATGAAAGAAAATAGGTGTTCAAAAGTACCTCCTGTTTTAGAGTTCGCTATTTTCATTTTCTGGGCGGTGGGAAAACACGCCCTCTATGTTAGGGGGGACTTGCGCATTTGAGTCGAAGTTTGGTGCTTTTTTGACAGGATTGACAGAGATAAGAGGTTGTCAGAAAAGGAGTAAAAAAAATTTGAAAAAATGGATTTTTGTTCTTAATCCCTTGCGCGTTTGGTCGATATTTTTAGTTTTTTTAACATGAGGGTGTTCTATATGTTTAGAGAGCTTTTGACTCGGCTTTGCCTCGCTGGCGACTTTCGTTGCGCTCCAGCTTGCGCTTTTGGTCGATTTCAAGTAAAAAATAAACAGGAAAATTTCACCACGAAGGGCATCCCCGCCTTCGCGGGGACAGGCTCCAGGCACGAAGGAAATATATTAGGAAAAGTGAAAGAAAATTTAGCCGCCGATACTCGCTTGGGTGGGGATAAACTTTGGGTTGATTTTCGGATTGCTAATGTTAGAATTGTGAGTGGAAATTGTTATTATTGAACCAACGGCTTGCCTTGGAGGCCGTGTGTGCGGCAAATGTGTCAGAAGAAAAAAGGTCTTATATGGAAACCATATAAACAAAAGTTAGACCTCAAGGAAAATACAAAATGGATATAACGCTAATTATTCTTAACACTATCTTCATTCTGTCTCTTTTGGCCCTTCCTTTTGTACCAAGAAAGGGATACGCAAAATACATTTGGATTGCCCTTTTTTTATTGAACATTGGAATTAGAGTGTTCTTTATCAACGAATCACATAGAAGTCGGGGAGTTATTTCTGATTTAAAAGAAGACAAGAAACAAAAGGAATTGCGGATAAAAAAATTAGAGTCTGAGGTCAACCAGTTAACGATTACTGCACCGAAACTCCTTCCTGATGGAAGAATTGCCGCCAGCCCTTTCGTCACAATGGCTTCTGAATTTAGTGATGGTATTAATGAAGCACGAAAGTTATTTAATGATGGGGAACATGACAAAGCCTATCAGATTGCGAAATCTCTTTCGGAAAAAAATCCGAAGTTTGGTTTATCTTATTTTTTAATGGGTACTATCGAAATTCAAAGAGGAAATTATCAAGTTGGTGATGCACTGCTTCTTAAATCGATAGCGTTCGGAATTCCCAAAGGAGACGAATCCTTGGCTTATCATAATTTGGGTATATCAGCATTACAACAAAAAAGATTTTATGAAGCCATCAATTACTTAGAGAAATGTCTTGATATAAATCCCAAAATGAGCGAATCGGAAAAACTTTTGAAAAAGTTAAAAGAAGCTAAATTGAAAAATTAATGTGCGGACCAACCAATGGTTGCACACGGAGGCCACAGATGCGAAAAAAGGGATTCCGAATAATACGGACAGGTGCTTATTTTGAAAAATCTCAAGAGAGATATTATGAGTAAATATAACAATCTAAAATTTCTAAAAGAGACAAAGGCACGGATTTCACACACTTGTTACAACTGCAGAAAAGAAATAAAAAAAGGTGAAATATACTATCCTGAGAGCATCGGAAGGGTCAACGCCCCTGGTATTAAGCTTAGGAAGTTTTGCAAGGAGTGTTATGAAAAACACGGAGAAAAATTATTAACGCTCGAATAATTGGGTAGTAAGGACAGCCACCTAATTTTTTAACGGGGGAATAAAGGAGAAAGCTATGAAAGTAATTCGACAGATTGGTTCATTGGCGTTTGTGGCTGGTTTGTTCGCTGCCATTTTTGCGGGTCTGCCGTGGTACGTGGTGGCGGTTGATGACCCGGTGGTGCCGTGGTGGCTGCGGATAGCGATTTTCTGCCTTGTCGGCGGTATCCTTGTGGTTCTGGTTACATTGGCTATCGAACAAAAAAAGAGCAAGATTTCCGTAGAGAGGGAAGCTGCTGCTGAGTCCGGTGCGGGTGTATTGCTGTTGAATTCGACAGAAGTGCCCGGCCGGCAGGTGGGTGAGGTTCTTGGTCTGGTGCAGGGACATACGGTATATGCAATCTGGCTTGGCAATGATTTGTCGGCGATAGTGAGATTAATCCTCGGTGGTGAATTGACGGAATACACAGAGATGATGGGCAAAGCCCGTCAGACGGCAACGGACCGGATGTCAGCCGAGGCCGGGCGGATGGGAGCGAATGCGATAATCAATGTCCGCTATATGACGACAAGTGTTGTTGGCAGTGCGGCTGAGCTGTTGGTTTACGGCACGGCTGTCAAGCTCAGCGAATAGGTCGGCTTCTACTTGCTGCTGTTTTTGTTCTGTTTACGTCGGCGAGTAAAGAATTCCTGCAACAGGGAGCTGCAGTCATCGGCTAAAATGCCGGGAGTTACTTTTATTTTGTGGTTAAGACGGTCGTCGGTGGTGATGTTGTAGAGGGATTTTACGGCGCCGGTTTTGGGGTCGTCGCAGCCGTAAACTAACCTGTCGATTCTTGCCAGGACGAGAGCACCTGCGCACATCGGGCACGGCTCAAGGGTGACATAAATTGTGCAGTCGTGCAAATGCCAGTTTTCCAGGAAAGCGGCGGCCTGGGTCAGGGCGATGATTTCAGCATGTGCGGTGGGGTCCTGGAGCTGTTCTCTCTGGTTGTATGCTTTTGCGATGATTCTGTTTTTATAGACGATTACCGCACCGATAGGGACATCGCCGTTTTCCTCGGCGATTTTTGCCTGGTCGATGGCTGCCTTCATATAGCGATTATCTTTATTCTCTGTCATTGCAGTTTTCGTATTGTATTTACGAGGGCTAATTGGTTTTGAAATAGTGGATTATATTAGAAAATTGACGTGAAATCCATCGGTAAAAATTACAGAGAATGAGCCCGCAGGATTGTCGGGGGGATTATTCAGGGCCAACCGGTTTAGCAGATTTTGCCGTTGTGATGGTCTGATACGAAAAAGCGTTCCGGTCAAAAGAGCTTATGATTAAATGCCAAGAGACCGATAATTATAATATATTTGCTGTAAAGGTTTTACGGGATTGCCAGATAGAGCAATCGGCGGTATAATGAATGAGTTAATCATAAAATAATCAGGAAGAAATTATTATATTTTTTGGAGGTTTATAATTATGTTACTTTGGATTTTTAGAGCGATGTTTGCCATTATAGTGATAGCAGTACTTATTGCCAATCTGACCCTCCCTGAGATATCCGGCGAGGAGGGTCGTGCGAGCTTTTATGCGATATTATGGGGCGGTTTGATTATGTCTGTGGGAGCTTTTTTGATTGACATACTTACTCCGAAGAAATCTTTAGCGGCTTTGGCGGGAGTGTTTTTCGGATTGCTGGTGGGATTGGTTATTAGCTGGGCATTGGCACAAGTGTTTGAGGGGATAGTCCAGATATATAATCTGGATAAATTAGGTTTTTCTCCGTTAGCCGTGGTGGCTATGAAATGGCTGCTTGGTATATGCATCTGTTTCCTGATGATAAGCGTTGTGATGCGGACTAAGGACGATGTTCGTTTTGTGATACCCTACGTGGAGTTTGCCAAGCAGACCAAAGGAGCTCGTCCGGTGGTGCTGGATACGTCAGCGATTATCGATGGTCGGATTGCAGATTTGTATCAGAGTAAGGTTTTTGACGCACCTTTTGTCGTGCCTCGTTTTGTTCTCAACGAGCTTCAACTGATAGCGGACTCGTCGGATAGCCTCAAACGAACCAAGGGCAGAAGAGGTCTGGACATACTCAACAGGATGCAGTCTGATTCGGCCTTTGATGTTGAAATTGAAGATAATATTATCAGTGAGATTGATGAAGTCGAAGGTGTGGACCAAAAGCTTGTTATGTTTACCAAACAGTGCAACGGACGTCTTGCGACGACGGATTATAATTTAACAAAGGTGGCGCAGGTACGTTCGGTCGATGTTATCAATATTAATGATATGGCTAATTCGCTCAAGACAATAGCGTTGCCTGGAGAGCAGATGACAATCAAGATAATCAAACCCGGTGAAGAATCTGAACAGGGCATCGGTTATCTTTCCGATGGGACTATGATTGTAGTCGAAGGCGCCCGGAATAAAATTGGGCGTGAAGTTAAAATAAGCGTTACAAGCTCGCTGCAAACCTCTGCCGGCAAGATGATATTTGGTAAGTTTGAGAGCTTCCCGCGAAACAAGAATAATTCTTAGGCAGGTCATAAAAGAAGTTAAGGGCTTGATTGTCGAAGGCATTTTATAAACTGGATAACGGCAAGCAGAGAACCTGTTGCAAATAATGAGAAGTAGAAATGTGTGCGGTAATCCGTTTGGCTGATATGCGAACCGGCGATACAAAATGATGTTACTATAATGACAGATGAGACAGCGAAGCTAATCCAGTCGATAGGGTAAACAGTGATTGTTTTGTTTTTGGCGTCTCGGTAGAGGATAATTGCGGCAAATATGAGCATTATCATCGAGACGATTACGGGAGCAATTACAGGAGAGGCCCAGGCGGTCGGGATTAAAAAGAGGATGTCCCAGTCCATAATAGAGGCGGGCCAGTTCAACAGAACCTTCAGCCAGAGATAGTAGAAGATATCCCATAAGGCAAAGATGGTAAGAAAGAAAGCGATTCTTTGTTTTCTGTTTCTTGCGAATAACCAGGCGGCGCCTGCCAGCAGGAGCATTGAGGCGGTTTCCCGCCCGATTTCTGTAAGCAGCAGTCGTTTCCATAATGGGCTGAGCCCGAATTTGGAAAGGGGGAATGTGAAACCTTCCGGATAGAAAATTGCTCGCAGATAGACTACGACCGCAGCTTCAAAATACGCCAATGCTATCGAGAAAACAGCAACGACAAGAAATCTTTTAAGTATTTCAACGGCTCTTTTTTGCATATCGGAAAATATTCATTGCAGGTTAAAAACAGATTTTAATTGTAATGGGATTATCGTGAATTTGTCAACTGAAAGTCTTTTTCGGGAATTCGGGAATTTATTTGTCCGGTATTAGATATTTTCTAAATGTTTCAGCAGCTCCGGGATGATATTTTTTTCGGCGATGGTTGCTATTCTGCGACCGTTTTTATAAAGATAGGCCTTGTTTTTGGCGGCGCATAGTGCAATGTCGGCATCCTCCGCTTCCCCCGGACCGTTGACGACGCAGCCCATAACAGCTATTCGCAGTGGTTTCTCGATTTTCGAAAGCGCTTTCTTAACTTTCTTTGCAAGTTTTATAACATCGATTTGCGCTCTGCCGCAGGTGGGGCAGACGATGAGTTCCGGTTTTGCGGAGTGGTATAAACCCAACGAGGTAAGGATTTGTTTTGCGATTTCGATTTCCATAACCGGATTGCCGGCAACGCTTACTCTTATAGTATCCCCTATGCCGTCGGCAAGAAGTGAGCCGATAGATATCGCCGAGGGTATTTGTGCATCTTCCGGCAGACCTGCGTGAGTCAGACCTAAGTGGAGAGGATAGTCGAAGTGCTCGGCAATAAGACGGTTTATCTTGATGTTCCTTAAGCAATCACTGCTTTTTGCGCTGAGGACAAGCTGGGCGAAAGAGCGGTTCTCAAAGATGCGAACATATTTTTTCATTTCGTTCAGCATTAACTTAATTCTTTTAGCCGGCGGGACGGTTTGTCTTTTGAGGTCTCTTATGCTTGCTTCGTTTACGCCTATTCGGACAGCGGTATTGTGAGCTTTTGCGGCGTCGATTATTCGGAGGATATCTTTTTTGTTCTTAATGTTTCCGGGATTCAATCTTATTTTCGCAGCGCCGGCTTCGATTGCTTCGATTGCCCGGCTGGGACTGAAATGGATATCCGCTATCAAAGGGGTTTCAGTTTGCTCGATGATTTTCCTGAGTGCTTTCGAGTCTTTTAGAGTCGGGACTGCGATTCTCACGAGTTCACAGCCGGCTTGTGTCAAATCTTTTATCTGTTTCAGGACGGCGGTTATATTCTGTGTATCAACCTTCGTCATAGATTGGATAATGACGGGAGCTTCGGAACCGATTTTCAGCGGACCGATGTGGAAATTCCTGGTTTTCCTTCTTTTAATCATAAGGAAATTGTATCTTGTTTTCCGACCGGCGGCAAACTAAAATAATTACTGTAATGGACCAAAGAATATTGTTAAAGGCCAGAAGAATAATGGTAATCGGTTTAATGTATCTATTCGCATTTTGTTTTGTTGCTTACAGTGTTTTTGGGTTGGGGTTATTCTTTATGCAGTCCCGGTTCGTTTATAGTCCCTCGAAAGATGTCTTTTGTAATCCTGATGATATAGGTCTTGAGTATAAAGATGTAAGTTTTCAGGCCGAGGATGGTCTGAAGCTTTCCGGCTGGTACGTTCCCGCGGCCGGTTCGAAGTTTACGGTGTTGTTTTGCCACGGTAACGGCGGGAATATAATGCACCGACTGGACAGCATTGACATTTTTAATAATCTTGGTTTGAGCTGTTTTATTTTTGACTACCGCGGCTACGGCAGCAGCGAAGGTGAACCAACCGAAGAAGGGACATATCTTGATGCATCAGCAGCTTATAATTGGCTGAGAGGGGAAGAACAGGCGAAGGATATTATTATTCTGGGTAGATCGCTCGGAGGGAGCATTGCAGCGGAGCTGGCCGGCAAAGTTCCGGCAGCCGGGCTTGTTCTCGAAAGTGTATTTACTTCTTATCTCGATATAGGCCGAAAATTCTATCCTTATATGCCCGTGAAATGGTTTGCAAAGTTCAAATATCCGACAATTGATTACATAAAAGATGTTAATTGTCCTGTGATGATACTGCACAGCAGGGACGATGAGCTTGTTGGTTTTGAGTTTGGTCGTAAACTTTATTCCGCTGCGAATGAGCCCAAAAAGTTCGTTGAAATTTCAGGGAAACACAACGAAGGGTTTTTGAGTTCCGGTGCGGTTTATACGGATGCCTGGAAGGCGTGGGTTCAGTTTCTTGACGAGAAATAACGATGGCGGAGCTTGCCAACGGCAGGTCTTTAAGGATTTGGCGCGGGAATGAAAGATGTTTGGCGTAGTGTTTTAGCGGATAATAGATTTGAAAGAAGAGGATTGGATTTTTTGCCGGAAGGGTTACAGTTTTCTTATGAGTCCGGTTACAACGGCTTCGACTCTGCAGTGGCTTGAATAAATCGGCTCATATTTTTTATTTGCCGGCTGTAATCTGACGCTGTCTTTTTCCTTGTAGAATTTCTTTAACGTGACGTTGTTATTCTCAACGATAGCAACGACAACCTGGCCGTTATTTGCAACGGGACTCTTTCTGCAAATAACAATATCACCGTCTCGAATATCCTCATCGAGCATGCTGTCACCCTGCACTTCAAGCGCAAAAAGCTCATCGGTGTTTCCAAAATGCGACGACAGGGTCAGGGTCTCCGGGTTCTCGATGGCCTCTATCGGCAGTCCGGCGGCTACTTTACCTGCAAAACGGATGGTTTGTTCAAAAGAAGAGGTGCTTTTTCGATTTGTAGCTGATACGTTCTTAAGCAGTTTTCGCGCTTTTGAAGTTAATTTCAAAGAGCGCGCCTTGCCCGGCAGTGCTGAGAGTAATTCTTTTCTTTTTAGCTCTTCGATATGCTCGAATATAGTGCTTCTGCTTAGCTGCATATTTGACGCCAGCTCTGCAATAGTTGGGGAATAGAAGTTTTTGGTCAGGAAGGAGTCTATTGTTTTCAGAAGCTGAATTTTTTTTGGCGTCAGATGTTCTCTCCGGGTATGTTTGATTATTTTCATATTTTGTATCCTTTTGTATTTGCTTCTGAAAAGTTGTAATTGTCCCGGCGTGTTCGAGATTCGGCGGCAGCAGAGTTGATAATAGTCGCGATATTGTTTTAATCAGGTTTTCAAATACGCCTGTTGCGGCGTTTTCGGGTTTGTAATTTTCGGGAGGCCAGGTAAATACGAAGTCTCCTCCAGGCCCAAATTTGCAGATAGGTTCGAATTGTTTTTTTAAGTTAATGAACATTTTTCCCGTTGGCTTAGTTTGTATATTTGTCTGCTTTCTTTTTCTAAATAACCAGCAGGTATTTGTATCGGTAAGACGGGCGTAAAAACCCTAACAAAAACCGAACAAAAACCCTGAAAGTTCGGAAAAATTTCCCGGCCTTGATTTTCTTTTTTGACAGGCAGAATAATATAGGACGTTTGCCGGAATATTTTTTTAAATAATTGGTGATTGATTATTTTTGGTTTTTAGAATAGGATTTCATTCCGGTTCACGAACGGTTTTTTTCAGATGAAACTGAAGGAGTTAGAAGGTGTACTTAACATTAGCAGATGTATTGCTTCCAGGTATAAGAAGGCATTCTGTGGTTTATGACTTAATTTTGGTTCTGGGTGGTTCTTTGCTGATAGCTTTTTTGGCCCGGATTTCTTTCTGGATTGGGCCTGTGCCGATTACGGGACAGACTTTTGGGGTTTTGATACTGGCATCGCTGTTAGGTTCAAGGCGTGGTGGTTTGGCGGTTCTTGCCTATCTGGCGGAAGGAGCCTGCGGCTTGGGAGTTTTTGCCTCAGGAAGAGCCGGCTTAGCGGTTTTTGCCGGCCCGACCGGAGGATACCTTATCGGTTTTGTATTTGCAGCACTGTTGGTTGGTTTCCTTGCTGAAAGGGGATGGGACAGAAGGCCGGGGAAAACAATCCTGATGATGGTTTTCGGTAATGTTGTGATTTACGCATTTGGTCTTCTGTGGCTTTGTGTTTTGCTTTTTGCCGGCAGATTATCTTCCGGTTCAGCGGGATTGCTGGCTGTAGGTTTATATCCTTTTATCATCGGTGACGTGTTCAAGATATTTCTTGCCGCCTTGCTGCTGCCCACAGGTTGGAAGTTAATCCCAGCAAGATTTCGTAAGGATGTAAAGATATAAAAGAAGACAGGCAGATTCGTTTTTTTCCGCCTGTCTTGTTGTGCTTTAGCGGAATGCTTTGCCGGCATAGAAATTATTTTCCTGATGCCTTCTTTAAGCTCTCACTTAGTTGTTTGATTTGTTCATTAAGTTCTTTTAATCCTGTTGAGTTTTGATTTTGAGTGTTTTTTAGAATTTGTTTGGTTTGTACCAATTCTTCTTTTGCTAAATTTTCTTTTGCATTTGACTGCTCGAGCTCATTTTGGGTTTCGCTTAATTTAGCTTTGGTGTTTTCCAGTTCTGCCTGGGCGGTTTCGGTTTGTTGTTTTTTATGGATAAAGTCACTGTAAATACTTTGTATGCTTGCGTAGGCCTGGTCGAGTTTGTTTTGCCGGAGCTGTGCGTCTTTATAGAACCAGATATTTGTGGATAGAGCGGCGATGAAAAATATGACGAAACAACCAGCGGCGACTTTCCAGAAGATGCCTGTTTTTGAAGATGTGGTTATGGAAGCATAGGAAGATTCTTTCGGTGTGAGCTCCTCATCGATGTCGATGGTATCTTCCAGCTCATCTGTGGTTTCCAAATCAGGTATTCTAATCGGCTCGGAATAAGTTTCCATTTTGGAAAGTTCTTTCAGATCTTCCTGCGTCAATTCTTTTGTAACGGTTACGGGGCCGGGGGGTTCCAAGTCTAATTCTTCAAAGATGTCTTCTTGTTTTTCCTGGTTTTTAAACTGCGGCTGAAGTTGTTCTTCCGGCTCATTTTTTAAGAAAGTATTATCCTGTATTGTTTCAAGGAAATCCTTTTCGATTTGCTCATCGGTCTTCTCTAATGCCTGTGGTTTGTCCTGAGTTATTAGCTGTTCGGTTTTTTCATTTTCATTTATGGCCGGCTCGTTCGAGCGTGTTTCTGTTCTGTTGTTTCGTTTGAATATTTTTTCGAGCCAGTCAACGAAACGATTGAATACGGTATCGTGTTTTTCAACCTGTTCTCCAGGTTGCGATTCATTCTGTTGTCGAAGGCCTGTCTCTTTTGGTGATTCGGTTCGTGCCGGTGTATAATGCGATACAGTATCTTCGTTCTGCTGGTCGGCAGCAATTCTATAGGGGCTAAGCGGAGTATCTACGACAAAGGTTTTTCCCTGGAATTTTCTTAATTGTATAACACCGAGTTTTGCGCGTTTAGTAATGTCGCTTTCGGAAGTGCCTTTTTTCCCAGCGTATCTGTTCAGTGGTATAAGAGACCTTTTCACCTGAAGGAGATGCTCATTTTCGGCTGAGATTGTATTGTTTGTTTTTTGTTTGGTTATTGTGTTCATATTTTACCTCTCAGATTTTAGTTAACAATTTGTAAATAGTAATTTCGGCTTTTTATAACAATTTTCTTAAATAAGTCTGTTATAATTAGACTATTTTGGGGATTGAAAGCGTATATCAGTATTGAAAACAGGGACGGAGAGGGTGAGTTCAGCAGAGCAGATGTTTATCTGTTTTTCATAAAGGCTGCCGGCAGGGCATTTAAGATGTCGGTTGCCATAAGTGAGATTTGTCCTGATTTTTCGGCGGCGATGTCCCCAGCCAGGCCGTGAATGTAAACTCCGAGAACCGCCGCATCGAAGCTTGAGAGTTTTTGACCTGTAAGCGCCGTGATAACACCGGTCAATGTGTCACCTGCCCCGGCGGTCGCCATACCGGGATTGCCGGTTGTGTTCACGTAAAGCTTCTTTGAATCGGTGACAACCGTGCCCGCTCCTTTGAGGACGATTGTTGATTTTGTCAGTTGTGCTAATTTAACTGCCTGTGTTTTGCGTTCTGCGGGTATTTTGTCTCTGCTTACGGCTTTCCAGAGTCTTTTAAACTCACCCGGATGGGGAGTCAGTATTATGCGGGCCTCTGTTTTTTGCGGAAAATCGGGCATTCGCGCCAGATTGTTGAGCCCGTCGCCGTCAATAATAAGCCGAAGCCCTTTTTGTTTTATGAGGGTTTCAATAATGTATTGCAGCCCCTTGGAGATGCCCAGACCCGGTCCGATGGCAAGGCAGTCATTTTCCTCTGCGATGTCCAGGATTTTGTTAATCGCTTTGTTTGATACTCGACCGGCTTTGTCTTCCGGCAAAGGTATAGTGGTGTAAGACGGCTCCAAAGAAGCCACTATCGGCAGGGTGGATTCGGATGTTGCTATCCGGACGAGTCCTGCGCCGGCTCTTAATGCCGCCTTTCCTGCAAGAGCAGCGGCGCCGGTCATACCGAGACTGCCGGCAATGATGCAGACCTTGCCGAATGTCCCCTTATGGCCGTCTTCGGGGCGAGGTTGTAATCTTGGTATTTTTTCGATTTTCTTAACTTCTGATTTCGTCATCTGTATTATCTGTTTGCTTCAATTTTTTTGTTAATCATACTTGCGGTAACAGCGGCGGAGAAGCCGTTGTCGATATTTACCACGGTTATGCCGCCGGCGCAACTGTTGAGCATAGTTAACAGGGCTGCGAAACCTCTCAGGGCGGTGCCGTAACCGACACTTGTCGGAACGCCTATCACCGGACAGGATACCAGACCGCCGACGACACCCGCCAGGGCGCCTTCCATTCCCGCCACCACTATAATTACATTTGCCTTTTGGAGTTTATCGAGCTGCTGCAGCAGTCGATGCAGTCCGGCCACTCCAACGTCGGAGATTATCTCGGTTCGCTGGCCCATAATTTCCGCCGTTACTTTGGCTTCCTGGGCAACAGGTAAATCAGCCGTGCCCGCTGTAACGATGGGGATAACGGATTTCGAAGGTTCAAACTCTTTTTGCCGGAGGACAATCGCCCGCGCTATTTTCTCATAGCGGGCGTTCGGAAACCTTTTTGTTTTGGCCAGTTTGTTGAAGACGTTTTCCGGTGCTCTTGTTGCCAGGACGTTGTTGCCCTTCTCTGCGAGGTTGGAAAAGATTTCAATTATCTGCTCGGCAGTTTTCCCGGGACAGTAAATAACTTCCGGGAAGCCCCGGCGGAGCTGGCGGTGATGGTCAACCTTGGCGAACCCGAGGTCTTCAAACGGCAAACGTCGCAGGTTCTCAATCGCCTCATCTACGGTAACTTCTCCTGCTTTGACCTTTTCCAGAAGTTTTTGTAACTGTTCTGAATTAATTTTTTCTACCCTTAAAATGGTTGAGACTTTTTTGCCGGCCTTACTGCATTTTTCGAGGAATTCCTGCTGAGTTCTGTTTAGATGCTGTTAGCTTTCGGTTCAAGCGTCAAATCAGCAAAAAGGCCTGCTTTATACTTATGATACGCCAACGAAGCTACCATAACGGCGTTGTCGGTGCAATATTCTTTTGGAGCGACGAGCAATTTTTTGGGTGGTTGGCTCGAATCGCACATTTGTCTCAGGGTCTCTCTAAGCCGGTTATTTGCAGCCACACCGCCGCCGAGAAGGACCGTTTTTGCGCCGATTTTGGCCGCAGCTCGTCTGGTTTTCTCGACAAGAACATCGATAACAGCGGCCTGGAAGGATGCAGCGATATCGGCAATTTGTTTTCCCGTCATTGATTCGACCTTATTTTCGCCTTTCATATCCTGCCCTCTGCAGTGATACAGCACGGCTGTTTTTAGTCCGCTGAAGGAAAAATCCAGCGAATTCGGGCCAAGCATAGACCGCGGGAAATCGACGGCTTTGGGATTTCCTTTTTTGGCGATTTTCTCTATTCGGGGTCCGCCGGGATAAGGCAGATGCAAAATAGTTGCTACTTTGTCGAAAGCTTCGCCGGCTGCATCGTCAATTGTTGTCCCGAGAAGTTTCGGCTGCAAAGGTGATTTATAATCGAAAAGGCAGGTATGTCCGCCCGATACGATTAAGGCAACGGCGGGAAGCTGAACGGTTTTTTCACTTAGAGAAGCCGACTGCAAATGGGCGTGAAGATGGTCGATTGCGAGCAGCGGTTTCTCCCAGGCGAAGGCAAGTGTTTTAGCGGCGGTAACGCCGACGATAAGTGCGACAGTCAGTCCCGGCTGATTGGCTACGGCTACCGCATCGATTGTCTGCCGGTTAACCTTTGCCTTCTCGAGGGCTTCGGTTATAATGGTGCAGATGTTTTCTAAATGTGCACGGGAGGCGATTTCAGGGACGACTCCGCCGTATTTGGCGTGCAGTTTATCCTGCGAGGCAACGACGGATGATTTGATAATGCTGCCGTTTGTCACCACCGCCGCCGCTGTTTCATCGCAGCTTGTCTCAATACCCAAGATGTTAATCGTCTCTTGTCGCTCGTCTCTCGTGACTCGTTTTTTATTTACAGATTTGTCTTTTGTTCGCATAAACGGATATTAGCGAAATGAAAGCTAAAAGTAAAGCATTAGCCACAGAAACGCGAAAGGAGAAGCGCGAAAGGAGATTTAAGTTTTGTTTTTGACGGTTGATTTTGCCAGGAGGAAGATTTGTTTTGCGATGCTTTTGCAGACGTGGGGCAGGGAGAATCTTACGGGTATTTGCGGCGGGATTACGAAGTCGGTGCATATATATTCATTTATATTGTCGCCTTCGATGCTTATATTATTTAAATCGCAGCAGCCGAACCGCATCTTTTTTGCCGCCTTAATAATAGGAACTTCCATCGGGGCAAGATTAATTAACTTTGCACAGACGGTCTCACAGGCGATAGGGTCGATAGAGCTGAGAATGACCCCAAGCGGTCTGGGGTTGCCGTTGATGGGGCCGGGGCCTTCCATCGCCGTAACTGCATCGACTATCGTCAATGAAGGATTCAAAAACTTATATATCTCTATCAGGAATTCTGCAAAGCTCTCTTTTGTTTTTCCTTTTGCAAAGTGCCAGTAGGCCTTTTGTTTGCCGGTAACGGTTCCGAACATATTTTTTACTGCAAAGGTTGCGACCATCTGCCGGTGTGTTTTGAGCTTGGCTAAACTTATGATGACATCTGCGTCGAGCGCAAGTGAGCTTACTGAAACTTTTGTGTTTCCAATGAGAATTTTCCGGGGACTGTCGAGCTGTTTAACGGGGACACCAAGTTTTCTTAGTGGTTTATCGAGTTTTAATTTTTTTACGCAATTAAGACTATTTAACCAGGCGGGCGAGTCGGCGACGAATGGTTTAGCACCGAAGTCGAGCAGGAGCTTGGCTGTTTCAATGATTACCGCAGGGTCAGTTTGGGCGGCATTTCGGCGCGATTTAGGAGCTATAAAGTTTGGCTTCAGAAGGACCCTATCGGAGGGTTTGACGAATTTTCCCAGTCCTGCGAGCAATTCGAAGTGTCTTTGCAGTGCCGCGGATACATTTGCAGAGGAATAATCGCAGCATCCGGTCAGGACTACCTTGGAATGCTTTTGCTGTTTGCTCAAAAATTGACTCCTGCGCAAAGAATGATATAGATTCTTATGATTGGTTCGGGTTTTTCTCTGCAGAAGAACAAGCTGTTGAGCGTTGTTTTTTCGATGTCGAATTTTTCAGTTCCGAGCAGGAGGAAATCTCCCGGCCTTGCCGTCAGTTCAAATCCTGCGGATTGAAAGAGTACTTCATTTTCCTGTTCTTGTTTTTTCTCCGATTGCATCAGAGTTATCATCTGAGGCGGAACGGATAGCGGCGTAATTTCAAGCTCACAGATTCCCGTTGAATATAGGATTTTTTTGGTTTTTATTCTGAACCCAATCATTCCCGGGCCTATGGTTGCGCCGGCCATTGTGCCGTCGAGCGTAACGTAAAAAACATTCTTTTCTCCCGGTAACATATCTATGCTGATATCTTCGCTTTGATTTTCTGAAATAAAAACGGAAGTTTTATTTTTCAAATCCGCCTTAGCTTTTCGCAGTTGGTTTTCAAGCTCATCCCATTTTTTAATATCCCCTCGTCCGAGCAGAAACGAATTAGCTCGAAAGGATTCGGGATTATTAAAACTGATGTTTTTTTTCTGAAAGTTTTGCCATATATCGTTCAGCATTTCGATATTATCAGCAGGCAGCTCTACGATATAAATCTCGAAGTTTGCTGTTTGTATGATTTCATATTTGCCTTGAGAATCTTCCGGGGGGACGGCCAAATCGGTGATTTTATATTTTCCCCATAAAGGTTTTTCCTGTTGCGACGATTTACACCCTGTCAGTGTCACCAAAATGCATATAACTGCTGTTATTGTTACCTTTTGCGTCATAATCAGAATAGCTTATCAATACGCTGTTTTTTTGTCAATGTAGAGCTTGATTTGACTGCAGAGAATTTGTGCTTGAAATTTCGAACATTTTATTGTAAAAAGGATTAGCTATAATAAAATGCCGAGATATATAAGAAGAGCCGGGTTAAATTGTCGGAGGTAAAATATGGACGGCAGGAAGCAACAGGATGTAACCAGCCGGAGAGCTTCCCGGCGCGGTGAAATTGAGGAACTTCGCAGCGGTGGCGGCTTCTTCATTGGAATCGACATCGGCTCAATCAGCAGTGACGTTGTGGTCGTTGATGCCGATTTCAATGTAATTTTCAGTGATTACAAACGAACCATAGGCAGGCCGATAGAGACTGTATTCGAGCAATTGCAACAAATCTTCGAGCAGATAAACCCATCGAACGTAACTCTTACTGCGGTAACGGGAACATCGGGACGATTTTTAAGCGAGCTTGCTGATTTGCCCTTCGTAAATGAAATACCGGCACAGACGGCAGGTGTTTGCAAATTGTTTCCCGAGCTAAGCGATGCCACGATTATCGAGATGGGCGGTCAGGACAGCAAGCTGATAACTGTCTGCTCTAAGGGAGGGAAAAGGGGTATTCATGATTTTACTTTGAATACCGGTTGTGCAGCGGGGACGGGTTCATTTCTTGACCAGCAGGCGGACCGGCTTGGGATTAATATTGAAGAAGAGTTCGGAAGACTTGCGATTGAAAGCCGGAATGTGCCGCGTATGGCGGGACGATGCTCTGTTTTCGCAAAGAGTGATATGATTCATCTTCAGCAGCAGGCGACACCAAACTGCGACATTATAGCAGGACTTTGCAGGGCGCTTGCGAGCAATTTAAAAAGCAATCTCGGCAGGGGTAGAAAATTTATCAAGCCCATTGTGTTTACCGGCGGTGTCGCTGCCAACCTCGGTGTGGTAAAAGCGATAGAAAGTGTTTTTGAATTGTCGGATGGTGAATTGATTGTCCCGGATGAATGTTTCTTCACCGGGGCGATTGGAGCTGTTGCATCAGCCAGCCGCAGGGACTCATCCCGAAAGAACGGCTCTATTGACCTTGGGAAGATTGAGAGATATTTATCCTCTCGAGGTTCAGCACTGGAGGGTGCACCTCGCCTTGAGAGATTATCGAAGCCGAGTATGCCGGAGCCGAAAAGCATCGTTCATTCTGAATTACTGGCAAATGCGAGAGGGCCGATAGATACTTATCTCGGTGTTGATGTCGGCTCAATCAGTACAAATGTCGCGGTTATTGACGAGCAGGACCGGCTCCTTTCAAAAGCTTATTTAATGACGGCAGGCAACCCCCTCGAGGCGGTTCGCAAAGGCCTTGATATGGTTGGAAAAGAGGTAGCCGGGAAAGTTAATATACTCGGTGCGGCAACTACCGGCTCGGGAAGATACCTTACAGGGGACTTTATCGGTGCGGATGTTGTTATCAACGAGATTACAGCTCAGGCGACGGGTGCCGCAATTGTAAATCCAAAGGTCGATACCATATTTGAGATTGGCGGCCAGGACAGTAAATACATCTCGCTGGAGGGTGGTGTTGTCGTTGATTTTGAAATGAATCACGCCTGTGCAGCCGGAACCGGCTCTTTCCTGGAGGAGCAGTCGCAGCGGCTCGGAATTAACATCGAAGAAGAATTTGCTCAATTGGCTTTGGAAAGTGAATCTCCTATCAAGCTTGGGGAAAGATGCACGGTCTTTATGGAATCCGACCTGTTAAGTTTCCAACAGCAGGGCGCAAGGACCGATGACCTCGTAGCCGGTCTTAGTTATTCTATTGTCTCCAATTATCTTAATCGTGTCGTAGGCAGGCGAAAGATAGGCGATAACATTTGTTTCCAGGGCGGGACCGCTTTTAATAAAGCGGTTTGGTCGGCATTTGAAAAAGTAACCGGCAAACCCATTATAGTTCCCGAGAACCACGAAGTAACCGGCGCCATCGGCGCTGCTAAAATAGCCGCTAGGTTTATGGACAGGCAGAAGCAGAAGTCCGGCCAACGAGCCGAAAGCGGTTTCAGGGGTTTTGAAAATCTTGCAACCATAGAATACAGTGTAGAATCTTTCACTTGTGAACATTGTCCTAACCACTGTGAAATTAAAAAAGTTCAGTTGCCCGGCTCTGAACCGTTGTATTACGGCTCAAGGTGTGACAGATATAATCTGCAAAAAAGGACGGATAAAAGCAGGGGTTTGGGTGCTTTCGAGTATCGCAGAAAGAAGATACTGGAGTATTCAGGACTGAAGGATAAGAGAAGGAATGTGAAATCCGGTAAAGGCAAAATTGGGATTCCGTTCGCTTTGACCTGCCGGCAATTACTGCCGCTGTTTTCACGGTTTTTCCAGTCGCTCGGCTTCGAAGTAGTTTTTTCCGGTGAGACAAATAAAAAAATAATCAAAAAAGGCCTGGAGACAGTAACCGCACAGACCTGCTTTCCTGTCAAAGTTGCTTACGGGCACGTTGCTGAGCTGCTGGAAAAAGACGTGGATTTTATTTTTCTTCCAAGCATTGTTTCTATGGTAGCCGGTTTTCAGGAGAACAAACACAACCAACTATGTCCTTATGTTCAATCATTTCCCTACCAAATCAGAACGGCTTTTGCAGGCCGGTTCGGCTCGAAAAAGATTTTGACCTCGCCGATTCGATTTTCTGACGGCGAAAAATTAATGCGGAAAAGTTTCATTGCTCTTGGAAGGCAAATCGGTGCCTCCAAAAAAGCGATAATTAAAGCTTTAAAAGAAGGTCTATCTGCGCAGAAACAGTTTGAGGATGATTTAAAACGCAAGGGCAGGGAGATACTCCAAAAGACCGGGCCTGAGCAGAGACTGTTCGTGCTTGTTTCGCGTCCATATAACGGCTGTGATGAAGGCACGAATCTTGAGCTGCCTAAAAAACTCGGCGAGCTTGGCGCCGATGTGATTCCGATGGATATGCTTGAGTTAAAAAACAGCTCGTTAAGTGATGAGTATCTGCATCAAAGCGTTTATTGGTCGTATGGTCAGAAAATCTTACGTGCCGGCGAGATGATAAAAAGCGACCCGCGGTTATTCGGTATATATCTTTCGAATTTTAGCTGCGGCCCCGACTCTTTCCTGATGACGTTTTTCAAAGAGTTAATGGAGCAAAAGCCCTCCCTGCAGCTTGAGCTGGATGAACATTCTGCTGATGTAGGCGTGATAACCCGGCTTGAAGCATTTCTTGAGAGTTTGAAACACTATCACCTGAAAAGAGGAGAAGAAACCCGGCCCAGAAAGACAGTGAAACATCACATACACAAAGGCCGAAAACTTTACATACCATATATGGGAGATTGTTCTTATGGAATGGCTGCCTGTTTCAGGGCTTATGGTCAGCCAGCTCAGGTTACACCGTTGGCGGATGAGTCCGCATTAGTGCTGGGTAGAAAATTCACCACCGGAAAAGAATGTCTGCCTTGTGCAATTACTGCGGGCGAGATGTTAAAGGTGGCAAAATCGGATGAGTTCGAACCTGAGAAATCCGCCTTCTTTATGCCGGGAGCTTCCGGGCCATGCAGATTCGGAATGTATAGTTGTCTGCACAGATTGATTCTAAAATATGCCAATATTGGAAATGTCCTCATAATAGACCCCAACCAGGACGCCAATTTCTACCGTGAGTTTGCGAGCAGCGTTGACGGCAGCAGTGGTTTCGGCTTTATTAAAGCTATGTGGGTTGCAATGGTTGGTATCGATTTATTGCGTAAGTTAATCCTCCGGGTGCGTCCCTTTGCAAAAGACCGGCAAAAAGCACAGCAGGTTTATGATGACGCTATGAAGCGGTGGATTTATGCAGTTGAGGCCAAAAACAATCTTTCAGAATGTATCGACCTTATGGATTCAATCGGCTCGGCATTTGAGAAGGTCGAGCTGGACGATAAGATTCGCAAGCCAATGATTGGGGTCATCGGCGAGATTTACGTTCGCAGTCATCCCTTTGCCAATATGAATATAATTAAACGGCTTGAGGAGCTTGGAGCGTGCTGCGATCTCGCATCGCTTTCAGAATGGGTTTACTATACTAACTTCACACGGAAAGAAATGGCTAAACGAAGAGGACAGCTCCGAAATCGATTCACTAATATTCTGCAGAACAAAATTCAGCATAAGATTGAAAAGCAGATGGCAAAACCTCTGGAGAAGCGTTTTGGCAGATTTGTTGAGCCGCCGATAGAGGAAATTATCGAGCTGGCAAAACCTTACCTGCATCATACCTTCGAAGGAGAAGCTGTATTGACCATCGGTAAGGCGATTGAATATTATCGTCAGGGCTTCGGCGGAGTCGTAAATGTAATGCCTTTTAGCTGTATGCCTTCTACCGTCGTCTCCACACAAACGATGAGAGTTAGTGCCGATTGCGAAGATATGCCGATTTTGAATCTGAGTTTCGATGGCCAGGAAAACCCTGCATTGCGAACTCACCTGGAGGCATTTACTGAGCAGGTCCGCAATCGCGAAAACATAGTAAGCGTTTCTGAAGTGACCGAAGCGGTGAAGTAATTTATAAAGTCGATTGTTGCTGCGAATTTTATAACCGGCTGTCGTGCGCCCTGTTTAATTTAAAAACGTTTTCATTTACAGCAATTCCGAATAACTTTAGAATGCATCGTTGAAGCCAATTTACAAAAGGTGGTGATTGAAGATGCGTACAAATCATTCCGGAAAATTTAAAACGTATTTGTATCCTGTTCTTGTTGTCCTGGTATCGTTGATAGCTGCAGCAATTTTCATTGCTGCTCAAGGCGAATATATAAATAATCCCGTTTTTACCTCGCAGGAAGTTACCTCTGAGCCGAATCAACCCGGCTACGATGCAAATGAATCCTCCAGCCAAAACGATGAAAAGGGCGAAGAATCTCGACCGCCGGACCACAATCATCCGGCTTTCAAGCAGCGTAACTCCGAAAGATACCTCCTCGTAGAGCGTTATATCAAAGCACAAGGTATCGGTGACCCAAACGTCTTAAAAGCAATGCGGACTGTCCCGCGGCATTGCTTTGTCAGGAAAAGTGATTTGCGTGCGGCTTATCAGGATAGGGCGCTGTATATAGGAAAGGGACAAACTATAAGTCAGCCCTACATAGTTGCTTATATGACCGACGCCCTCGAGTTGAATTGCGACAGCAGGGTTCTGGAGATTGGCACCGGCTCCGGATACCAGGCGGCTGTGTGCGCAGAAATCGCAAGTGAAGTCTATACAATTGAAATCATCAAGGAGCTGGCCTACTCCGCCAGAAAAAGACTCAATGACCTTGGTTATCACAATGCGACTGTTAAGTTTGCAGATGGATATTACGGCTGGAAAGAAAAAGCTCCCTTCGATACCATTATAGTAACCTGCGCAGCCGGTTTCGTACCGCCGCCTTTGATTGAACAGTTAAAGCCGGGGGGGAAAATAGTTCTTCCTCTGGGAAATCCCTTTGGTGTGCAAACCCTGGTTCTGGTGACAAAAGATGCAGAAGGGAATGTAACAAGCAGACGGCTTTTGCCCGTCCGTTTCGTGCCTATGACCGGTAAAGTCGAAAAGTAGAACACTACGAGCCGGATACAGGGACAGGATTGCAAACTCAGCGTTTGACCTGCTGAGATTGGTATCACTTCACCCTCAGCCGGCTCAGCAGAATTTTCAGGATAAGCATATTGACAGCTTCTTTTTGCTAAATACCCCAGCCGAGCTTGTCTTTATGCCACCAGTAAAACCGGCCCAGTAGATTTGCTGCGACCATTGCAAGATAAATAAAAGCTACTTTTTGATAAATAAATGCTGTGCCTAATAGATAATTTAAAACAATGGGGATATACATTATAGCCGCTCTTAAACCTCCTGGAAGCGGCAGAGTTGATGTAATTTGTGCAATTAAGCCGCCAAGAACACAAAAAACTAAAACCAGCCCGCAGTATGGCAAAAATGTTTTGAATATCGAGCGAATGATTGATATTGGTTCCAGTGCATCGATGGAATCAAACAGAATCACTTTTAACAATGCCATCGGAAGAAAGAAAATGCCGCCCGCTGTCAGCGCCCAAAAGATTAAATCGGTTCGTTCCGTGAAGATGTAATATACAGACGCCCAGCAAAAACAGGCGGCAAAGCCACCGAACGTAAGGAATAACTGCGAGAGAAGCTCGCCTTTACCAGGGGTATTGTAAACTGCAATATCCGGTGCGCGGCGTCCTCCCCTGGAACTGTCAAAAACACAATGCCCAAGGTAATAAAAGACGTAGCCGACAAACAGAACATAAATGACCAGAGATAATATGCCGCCAAAAACATCAAGAAACGGAAGGACGAATTTCCTGATTAGAAACGGTGTGACAAGAAAAATTACGAGATGAATTATCCCCGATATGCTCATCGGATAAAGCAATATGTCGATTAACCATGGGACCTTGCGTTCAGTAACTAACTGTGGGTTTTCTATTATTTTCACTTTTTTTTACAGTTCCAATTTATAAGGCGGTTAAATGCCCCAGTTCAGTTTCCCCTCATATCGCCAATAGAACCGTCCTAACAGGTGTCCTGTTGTCAGTAAAGTATAGCTGGTGATGAAGCCCGGAAGAGACAGTAAAACTCCGGCAAAGGCGAATAAACTGGGGAAAGTCAAGATGAATCCTAAAGCGAACAATAATACCGCAGGGACAAACGAGAAAAGAATGATGCAGATAATTAATCCGATATAGCCAAAGAAAGTGCTCAAGATTGAGCCGATTACCAGCAGCGGATTTAACCCGGAAATGGAATTGGATAGAATAACCGACAGTAATCCCATAGGGGTAAGAAAAACACCGAGGGAGGTTAGTGACCAGAATAAGACATCGTACTTGTGGGAAAAGTAAAGATAAATGAAAGCGGGCATCTGTAATAATATGATACAGCCGATTATCATCAATGTGAGCTGGAAAAGCTCGCCAATCCCCGGCGTAATGGCAACAGTTTCAGGCGCCCGGATGCCGCCTTCCGCACTGTCACGCACACACTGGCAAAAATACCAGAATAAATACATCAAAAGAACGATTTTTACAAAAAAGCCGCCAAAGAAAACAAAAAACGAAATTACCAACAAGGGTAGAAATGCTGCGGTAAATATCGCGGTTATAAATTGCAGAGCCGAAAGTAACAACAGAGAGCCGAAGATTACCCCGAGAATCGTAAGCCCGGATTTGTTTAGCGGATAAAGAAATACATCTATGACGGCAGGCAAAGAGCGTTTCTCGACAGCACCGGGCTGTTCCGGAAGCCGAGTCGGGAATATTTGTTCGCCTGCCTGCGGCTTTTCTGAAGCGGTTTCTTCCGGAAGCGGCCCGACAGACAGTGGCAGCTCGCTGTTTTTCTTTTTCGGCAAATCCAGGAACTGTATATCCAAAAGCGGGTCCCCGGAAATGTTTTGCAGGAGAGGTTTTTCTTTTTCCGATTGCGTTTGATTGATTTCAGGCGTTGGTACAATTAAGGTTTTTTTACAGGCGGGACATTTCCCTTTTTTACCGGCTTGTTTTTTTGCAATTTTGATTTTTCGCCCGCAGTATTTGCAGCGAAATCTGATATATCCGCTTCCCGTATTTTGTGTTCCTCCCTCTTTCATTTTTACCAAATCTTAGAAAAAGAGTAATCTATTCGTTTTTCAACTTCTCTTTTACGAGTTGTAGAGCTTTATCGAGCGCTTCTTTTAATTTTTCGGGATTTTTTCCTCCCGCCTGCGCCATTTGCGGCCTGCCGCCGCCGCCGCCGTCCACTATCGGGGCTATCTGCCTGAGGATATCTCCTGCAGAAATGCCTTCCTTAACCAGGTCATCAGTAACGCCCGCCAATAGCGTTACTTTGTCATTGTCGGCAAAGCCGATGACGATTGCAGCGGATTTCGCCTTCTTTTTCAGCATATCAATAGCTGCCCGTCCCTGTTCGATTGTTGTTTCGGAAAGCTGGCCGACTATAAGATAACTTTTTCCGCTTTTTTCTGCCTGTTCCAGCAGCTTTTTAGCTTCGTCCATAACATCACTGCCGCCTTTTTTAGAAGCGTTTTTCAACTCTTTGGAAAGATTTTTATTATCTTTAATCAATTTGGCAAGTCTATCCGGGACTTTTTCCGCAGGAGCTTTCAGCTTTGTTGAAAGCTGTTCCAGTATGTCACTTCGCTGCTCTAAAAATTCGATAAGGGCATTGCCGGTAAGTGCCGTGATTCTACGCACCCCTGCTGATACGCTTTCTTCCTTTATAATCTTGAAACTTCCAATGGAACCGATGTTCTCAACGTGCGTGCCGCCGCAAAATTCCCGGCTGAACGCCTGCTGAATATCATCCTTGTTATCCACGCCTATAGCTACTACCCTGACCTCGCTCCCGTATTTTTCACCGAAGAGTGCCATCGCTCCTATTTGTTCGGCTTCAGATTTCGGCATAACCGAGCTTGTAACCGGAAGGTTCCGATTGATTTGTTCTCTTATAAGTTTCTCTACCTTCTTTGTTTGCTTATCAGTCATCGCCTTAGGATATGTAAAATCAAATCTGAGGTAATCCGGACCGACATAACTTCCCTGCTGAGCCACATTTTCCCCGCATACCTGCTGCAGCGCCCATTGAAGCAGATGCGTTGCGGTATGATTTTTTCTGATTGCCTCTCTGTCTCCGCTCACCTGTGCTTTGACCTTTTGACCGGCGGCAAGACTGCCTTCTGAGAGCTTGCCCTGGTGTATTACACAATCGGCGATTTTGGTTGTGCTTTCTACTATGAATCTGCCCTTATCGCTTTCAATAATACCGCAGTCACCTGCCTGCCCGCCCGCCTCAGCATAAAAACAGGTCTTCTCCAGGACTAATCCGAGCCCCTCGGAGACTGCCTGGATTTCGCCCTCTTTTTTGAAGTTGCCGTGTTCAATCCAGCCGAGAATTCTGGTCTGGCAAAAGTCGCTTTTGTATTTTAACCGGTCTTCTGTCTTAGGCAATTCCGAATCAGAAGCATCCACTTCCAAAAGGTTTGTTTTCTGGGCCGCTCTTGCCCGCTGTCTCTGCTGTTCCATCAGCTTACTGAACTTTTCGGTATCGACCTGTAATCCTCTCTCGGCTGCCATAAGCTCGGTCAAATCGAGCGGAAAACCGTAAGTGTCGTAGAGTTGAAAGGCATCCTCGCCGCTGATGCTTTTGCGTTTTGTTTTTTCAGCCCTTTCGGTGGTGGTGTTAAAGATTTCGATTCCCCTGTCGAGTGTTCTGCTAAAAGCTTCCTCTTCTGATTTTATAACGGTTGATACATAGTCAGCCCTTTGTTTTATCTCAGCAAATGCATCAGAAAGAATATCGACCACGACAGGAACAAGTTTATAGATAAACGGCTCATGCATATCTAATGTCCTTGAGAACCTCGATGCACGTCTTAAGATTCTCCTGATGACATAGCCCCGGCCTTCGTTGGATGGCGTCACCCCGTCGGTAATCGCAAAAACCAAAGAGCGGATATGGTCTGCAATCACCCTGAATGCGGTGTCGGTTTTGCTGTCAGGCCGGGAGGTGTATTTGTGATTCGTAATGTCACTTATTGCGTTCGTGATTGGTGTGAACAAATCGGTTTCATAATCACTCCTTTTGCCCTGCAGAACCGCAACAATCCTTTCAAGCCCCGCTCCCGTATCGATATATCTGGCCTTTAAAGGCGTTAACTTACCCTTTTGCGACCGATTGAACTGGATGAAGACAAGATTCCAAATCTCAATGAATCTGCCGCAATCGCCGTTAACCGCACATTTGTGTCCCTTTACGTTTTTCATATTGCAGCTTTCAGGTCCGAGGTCAACATGGATTTCGCTGCACGGCCCGCACGGACCGGAATTGCCCATCTCCCAGAAATTATCTTTCCTGTCAAAGGTCAAAACTCTTTGTGGCTGGATAGATGTAACTTTTTTCCAGAGCTTCTCGGCCTCTTCATCCCTGGGAAGATTATCGCCTTTGTCACCTGCAAAAACTGTTACCCAGAGGGAGTCGGCGGGAATTCCCCAGACTTTTGTAACCAGCTCCCACGCCCACTCTATAGTTTCCGCTTTGAAATAATCATCGAATGACCAGTTTCCCAGCATCTCGAAAAATGTATGGTGATAACCGTCTTTGCCTACTTCTTCCAGGTCGTTATGTTTACCGCTGACTCGAAGGCATTTTTGCGAGTTGACCGCTCTGTGATATTCCGGCTGTGTTCGTCCGGTGAATATGTCTTTGAACTGGTTCATCCCCGCATTGGTAAAGAGCAGTGACTCGTCACCTACAGGAACAATAGGTGAGCTGGGAACGAATTGATGACTCCTGGCTTTGAAAAAATCTATGAAGCTATCTCGTACTTGTTTTGAAGTGGGCACTTTTAATTACCGTCCTTACCGATTTATCCTTAAAAGTCAGCTTATGGATATTTGTTATTCGATATCACAGCCGGATATGTTTAAGAGCTTGCCGCTTTATCGGCTGGTTGTGTTAAACCTTTGGCTTCGCAGATTTTGTTCTGTAACTCCTCACATAGGTCTTTGTTTTCGATGAGAAAACTTTTTGCATTTTCCCTTCCCTGTCCGAGCTTAACGTCTCCGTAAGTGAGCCAGGAACCGCTTTTATCTATAATCTCGGTCTCCGTGCCTAAATCGAGCAGGTCACCTTCTCTGCTGATGCCGCTGTCAAACATCATATCAAATTCGGCGTCTCTAAATGGTGGAGCAATCTTGTTCTTGACGACCCTTGCCCTGACCCTGTTTCCAATTGCACCGGTATTGTCCTTTATAGTTGCTATACGTCTTACATCTATCCTTACGGAGCTGTAAAATTTCAATGCCCTTCCGCCCGTAGTGGTCTCAGGATTCCCGAACATCACTCCGATTTTCATGCGGATTTGATTAATGAAGATAAGACAAGTCCTGCTTTTACGGATAACAGAAGTAAGCTTTCTCATTGCCTGACTCATCAGCCGGGCATGAAGACCCATATGGCTGTCGCCCATCTCACCTTCTATCTCAGCTTTGGGAGTTAGCGCCGCCACCGAATCGACAACGATAACATCAACCGAGTTTGACCTTATGAGCATCTCGGTTATCTCAAGCGCTTCTTCTCCGTTGTTCGGTTGACTTACGAGCAGACCGGCAACATCTACTCCTAACCTTTTGGCCCAGGTTATATCCAGGGCGTTTTCGGCATCTATAAAAGCCGCCACCCCTCCTTTACGCTGGGCATTGGCGATAACATGAAGTGCCAGCGTGGTTTTGCCCGATGATTCAGGGCCGAACAGTTCGGTAATCCTGCCTTTTGGAATCCCTACTCCGCCTACTGCAATGTCAAGTGATAGCGACCCCGTAGGTATACCTTCGACTTTGGCATATCGGCTCTCGTCCATTTTCATAATGGACCCCTGGCCGTATTGCTTCTCTATCTGAGATATAACATTCTCCAACGCAAGCTGCTTTGAATCAGTTCCGGCTCTATTTTTTCTCATCTCTTTCTTTGCCATTTTGTTATTACCAATTCCTTTCGGTTCTTACTTTAGTTTGTAATTCGCCAAGGTACTGTAAACAGCTCCTTCAGGGGTTAACGTGCTCTGGTAAACAGAAATCGAATCTACCTGCAGATTCCCAAGTTTATGTTCCTTATATTTTTCAGTCAGCTCAGCGAGCTTTTTACCTGCCTTTTTATTTTTTATTCTACATAGAGTCAGATGTCCGGTAAAGCTTCTTTTCTCTTTTGGCCAGCCGGTCTCTGCTAATTTTTGCTCAAGGTCTTTTTGAAGCTCTGCGAGTTTTTCTTTTCCCCGGCCAAGCCCGACCCACAAGAC
Source organism: Phycisphaerae bacterium (assembly GCA_030604525.1). Taxonomy (GTDB): domain Bacteria; phylum Planctomycetota; class Phycisphaerae; order Sedimentisphaerales; family Anaerobacaceae; genus JAUVVQ01. The sequence goes on from JAUVVQ010000020.1 coordinate 27,107, forward strand.
CCTTGCTGATTCGCGACCAAAAAAACCAACCGTTTCGACATCAAGCTCAAAGCCCTGCTGCTGCCTGGCTGTCTGTTCAACCAGCTTGCAGATTTCAAGTGTCTGTTGTTCTGTTATCTCGCCAAGAAACTTCAGCGTCAAATGGATATTATCCGGGTTAACCCATTTGGCATCATACTTTTGAATATTGCTTTGCGTCTTTAACTGCTGCTGTAGCTCTCTTAGCTCTTCTCTTATCTTATCGTTAATATCCGTCGCAATAAAAACGCGCATTGAATACTCCTTAGAAGCCGGTAAGCTCACGTAATTGCTGCAGTCTGTTCTCGATATCTTCCTTGGTTGCTGCGGTTAATCCGTTCAAAGAAAAATCGGCAATGGTAAACGATGCCAGAACAGTTCCGTAGCCGACCGCTCTCTTTAGGGTTTGGAAATCGGCCTTGTTAACCTGTGCCAGATAACCCATTAAACCGCCCGCAAAGCTGTCACCTGCTCCTGTCGGGTCTTTCAGCTCTTCAGCGGGATACGCAGGCAGAATAAAGAGTCTCCCCTCCGAGTCGCACATTATAGAACCTGAGTCGCCTTTTTTAATAACCGTAACCCTCGGCCCCATATCGATAATCTTTTTTCCGGCTGTTATCAGATTGTTTTCGTGAGAAAGCATTCGGGCCTCGCCCTCGTTCAGAATCAGACAGTCAATCTGTTTGAGCAGGGCTTTCAGATTATCCAGCCGGCCCTCAATCCAGCAGTTCATCGTATCCGCCGCTACAAAATAAGGCGATTCTAACTGTTCCAGAAGCTGAAGCTGAAGCGAAGGAGACGTGTTCGCCAAAAAAACATATCTGCTGTCTGTAAACTCTTTGGGCACTGCAGGCGGTTTTTCGGAAAGAACATTTAGTTGAACGTCGTCGGTAATCGCCTCATCCATAGTATTATGATAAGAACCTTTCCATCTGAAAGTCTTGCTCGCAAGTCTTACTTCCAGCCCGCGCAGGTCAACATCTCTTCCGGCAAAAACCTCTTTCAAATCGAAAGGACAATCCGAGCCGACCACTCCAACCAGCCGGACTCCGCTGAGAAACGAAGCCGACATACTAAAATACACCGCCGAACCGCCAACACAGTTCTCACTGACACCGTATGGCGTGCTTACCGTATCAATTCCTATTGAACCTGTTACTAATAGTGACATTTTTCAAGCCCTCGAATTAAAAGTGGATACATTAAGTTTCCCACTTACGTCGCTAACAACAGCACCTCTTCAGAGTGGTTTTGACTTAGTGCATATTTGTACTTTTTTCGCCTTATATCTATTATGCTTTTTTTATGCTTTTCTAACAATGTTACTAAATCGGAAATAGAAGGTATCCCATCTGCTCTATAAGAAATAACCAAAGTGCTATTTTTGAATTTTTCAAACAATTTATCAAAAGCGCTATGAATCTTTGTTTTGTCGTTCCATATCGTTCTTTTCTTCTTTAGGCGTCTATGTTTGGTTTTATAATCTATCATTTCTGGCCATTGAGGATAATTTGCCAAACCTTCCAAAAAATGGTAGAATCCCAAATAGTCAACACTGTTTCCACGTTTAGAGATGTATGGAGTGTCGATATAGACCAAGTCAAAATTTCCTTGTATTTCAAAGACACTTTTATTTAAAGCTTTGCATCTATTTTCACTGTTTATGATAGCTTTATTCGCTTCATAAGCAAATTGTCTAAAGTGCTCCTCAAAAGGTCTATCCCAAGTTGTTTTATTTCCAAAGTTTCTCTTCACGTCAGAAAATCTAAGATACAGGTTTTTTCTGTGAAACAAATTAAAAGGTCTTTTTATTATGCAAGCTTGAAAAAGAGCAAAAAATGCAACAGCTTGCTTATACTTATCATTAAGTAAGCTAATGTTTTTTATGACCATGTCAATCCAGTGGTTTTCCCTATCGGTGAAATATATATCTTTGAAGGTATCACAAACAAATGTTGGGTATATCATATCCTTCTTTGGAGTGGTGAGGAATTCTATGTCTTTTTTTGATAATTTCCTGCTATCATTTTCAATGAGCGCCAAACCAATATACCAATTGAATTTTAGTATGTCATTATACGTGACGACCTTGCCTTTATCTTTTAACATATAAGCTATACTTCCTGTCCCACCAAAAGCATCAAGAACCGAACAAAAGTCTAAGTGTTCGATGGCTTCCCAAATCCATCTTGCTATTTTGAGCTTGCTTCCTTGAAATCTCGTTGATGGGAATACTGCTTCATCTTCTAAAAAAGATGTTTGATACCTACTGGTATTACTAATTTTCGCACGCATTTTTTTACCTAAAACTTTTTATACTTTTTGTATTCCGTAAGATTTTTGTAAGGAGCTTTTTTCAAATCGATAGCTTTAGCCATATCCTTTGTGAGATAGTACATCCAATAGTCATCGAAAATATCTTCTCCAAGTTCAGCAAATGGCCCTTTTCCTGTTATTAATTCATCAATTTTCGTGGCAGAGCCAATATTTTTGGTGTTTCCGCTGCCGGGTCGCTCCGATGCTATTTTGTATTTTTCTTGAACGAAAAATTCGATATCCTTTATTACTGAAGGAATATTTTGTAAATCAGCGAGATTGTACTTTTTTCTTTCATCCCAAACTTCATCTGCTCGTGAATAAATAATCCCCAAAACGAAATGACCTGTGTATTTTGCATATGGAAATGAAATGTTTTTGGTGCTTTTCCTATCTCTAAAATAACCGGTAAAAGCTCCAAGTGTCATTCCGTTTACGTTTTGCTTATTTTTTCTGTAAGTGCTTTTAATATCCAAAGCAAACAGCTTTCCCTTATCATTCAGCAATGAAACATCCGGGTAAAAATTCTGTGCTTTACAAAGAAAAATCTTATAATTCTTCGATTTTGCGAAATTGCAAATATATGGAAAAAGAATTAATTCCATTATTTTTGAAATCACTTTCGTATCTACGGAGATAGTGTAAATGTTTTTCGCTATATCGATAAATCCTTTTACTATCCATTCGCCTTTCTTCGTTGATACAGCGTCATTGAGGGGTTTTACATATTCCAGAAATTCTTTTTGGAATTTATTTTTCGCTTTCTCGGAGTTTTTTGAATGAGCCATTACTATCTCGCAAAAACCTTTATATTTACAACAAAATATTTATTCCTTCTCAAACTTCTTTAAGGTATTATTTATTCTGATAAGCACATTTTCCATACCCAGCAGCTTAACCGAATTAAAAATCGGAGGACTGATAGTCGTGCCGGTAATCGCCACCCGCAGCGGCTGAGCCACTTTGCCGAGCCCTACCTGTTTTTCTTCCGCCAGAGAACGCAGCATCGCTTCAAGCTTCTCTTCGGTAACATCCTGGATTTGAGCTAATCTGTCTCTTACGAGCTTTAGCATCGCAAGGCCGGTTTCCGTCAGCAATACTTTTTTAACCGCTTTGGGCTGGTATTCTATCTGCTCGTTTTCATAAAATAAAAATCTGCATTTGGTCTCTATCTGGGCAAGCGTTCTGGCGCCTTCGTTTATCTCCAACAATGTCCCCAGCAGTTCATCATCATCCGAGCTAACGGGAGAGTTGATTGTTTTTATATAATCCTTGAAATGCTCTAACAGCTTCTCTTTACTTATCGTTTTGATATATTCAGTATTGAAAGAGAGCAGCTTCTTACGGTCGAATAAACTGTTTGTTTTTGTTAACCTCTCTATATCAAAACTCTCTATCAGCTCCTCGACCGACATAATTTCCCTTCCGTCCCCCGGATTCCAGCCGAGAAGCGTCAGAAAATTAACCATCGCCTCCGGCAGATAACCATTTTGGAGAAAGTCGATAACGTTTATCTCCGGCAGATGCACCCCCAGGTATTCAGCCATTGCATCAATCACCGGCACATCCGGAACAGCTTGGCCGTTTATGAAATCCTCCAGTGCCTCGGCGGTAAGATTGCAATGTTCAGCCAGCTTCACGAGGTCTATCTGTTTATTTGATTTTATCGCCTGCAGAAGAGCTTTTGGCTTTTGACGCTTGGAAAGCTTCCCGCCGCCCTGACTTATCGTAACAGACATATGGGCATACTTGGGAAGTTTAATATCCTCGAATAATGCCTTCCATAATTCCATCTGAACGGGTGTATTCATCAGGTGTTCCTGCCCGCGGATAATGTGCGATACCCCCATCAAAGCATCGTCCACCACGCAGGCGAAATTGTATGTTGGAAAACCATCGCTTTTTTGGATTATAAAATCACCGAATTCACCCGCTCCGAATTTTATCTGCCCGCGCACAGTATCATCGACTATAATCTCCTTTCGGGGCAGGGCGAAGCGGACTGTAACACCTGTGCCTTCCGCCTTTTTCTTCAGTGCTTCTTCGTGGCTGGGGTATTTGTCCGGCCTTGGATAAATGAAACTTTTCTTCTCCGCCTTTACCCGGCTTCTGAGCTGCTCAAGCTCCTGGGTGGAATCAAAACAATAGTAGGCCTTCCCCTCATCAAGCAGCTTTTTTATATATCGAGCGTATATCGCTTTTCTCTGAGACTGTTGATATGGTCCGTTTGGACCTTCAGTCCCAGGCCCTTCGTCCCATTCTATCCCAAGCCAGTGCAAATCTTCGATTACCTGCCTGGTTGCAGTAGGCGTATTCCTTCTCTGGTCGGTATCTTCGATTCGCAGGATAAATTTCCCCTTTCGGTGCCTGGCGAATAACCAGTTAAAAAGCGCCGTCCTCGCTCCGCCTATGTGCAGATAACCCGTAGGCGATGGAGCAAATCTTGTGACTACTTTCTCAGACATTGGTTTTGTCCTCTTATTAGCTTAAATTCCTGAAAATGCTTAATCTAAAGCAGACTTGAGCTTATGTCAAGTATCTCTGTAATTACCTGCCTTGAATTAATATTCCTGACCTTTAATTATCCCTGCCAAAAACGATGTAAGCGAAAACTGCCGATACGGGCAAACATCAATCCTGGTAAAATCCTGCGTGATTTAAAATGACCCTTCTTAGATTATCAGCATAGCGTCGCCATAGGAATAAAAGCGGTATCGCCGGCTGACAGCATATCGATAAGCTTTTAAGATTTCATCAAGACCTGCAAAGGCGCCTACGAGCGCAAGAAGCGTTGATTGGGAAGGTGGAAATTGGTTATCATACCATCCACTATCTTGAACTGGTAACCGGGGCGAATAAAAAGAGAAGTTTTCCCACAGGCAGCTTTCAGGCGAGAATCCTCTGAGGCACTTTCAAGAGCCCGAACTGATGTTGTGCCCACAGCGATTATCCGCCCGCCTTTTCCCCGGACATCGTTGATTATACCGGCGTTTCGTTCATCTATACTGAAATCTTCCTGATGAATTTGGTGGTCCTCAAGCATCTCTTCGGTGACAGGCCTGAAAGTCCCGGTGCCTACGTGAAGCGTTATATAAGCAAAGTATATCGGCAGCTCTTTGAGTTTTTTTATAAGCTCTTTTGTGAAGTGAAGACCTGCTGTCGGTGCTGCTATCGCTCCCGGACTCCTTGCATAAACCGTCTGATATCTGAGCTTGTCCATAGCAGCGGATTCCAAATCATCGCCTCTTTTTATATAAGGCGGAAGGGGAGGAAAGCCAATCTTATCAAGCACCTCTGACGCCGGCAGCTTGGTTTCCAGCTTGAGAATACATAACCCGTCGATTCTTTTCTCGATAATTTCAGCCGGGCAGAAAATCCCTTTCTTCGTATCTTTAATGAGAATGCTCTCCGATTCTTTTACCTTGCCGGCGCCTTTGAGAAAAATTTTCCAAATCCCTTTATCCCTCTCGGATAAGAAAAGCCCTTCCAGTTTCGCCCCGGTAGCTCGCTTTGCAAAAAAGCGTGCCGGAAGAACTTTTGTGTCATTGAGCACAAGACAGTCACCGCCGGCCAGGTATTCCGACAGGTTGCAGAACCGACTGTCAACAAGTTTATTTCCGTTGCGAAAGTGAACCAAAAGTCTCGAATCGCTTCTTCGCCCCGCCGGTTTCTGGGCGATTAATTCACGCGGTAATGCATAATTCAGTTTATCTGTTTTCATAACAAAAAATTATCAGACCATTAAAATTCAACGAAAATATTTATACCTGATTTATAACTTAAAACCGGCTTTTTGCATTAATTATTTGAAACCTTACATAAGCCGGTCGCCTTTCGCGGCGATATCAATATTGTAAAGCCAAAAACCGGTTTTGTGAAGCTTTTTGAAAGGGATTGAATATGGCTTCGAAAAAGGACATGGAACAAACCGCTGTCTCTATTACTTCACTGGACAGAAACCAGCTAAAGAAGCGAATAAAAAATTTCAGAGGAAGATTCAAACTTGATTTCACCGAGCGCTATCTCGATAAGCTCAGTGTCGAACGATTAAGACACATCCTTTTCGCCGCCTTTATAAACGCCGGATAAAACAGGTATGTAAACTGACAAACTTCCCGGTCGTTGCCGCCCTTTACGGGCTCCTATGTCTGCTATTTGACGTTAACCAAAAACTAAATTATACCCAGGATTATATAACCTTTTGACTTCCATTTCGTATAATATGAGAGCGCATTTGGCAGTCAGACAGTAGCAAAGGGCTCAGATCACAAACCGGGCATAGCTAACAAAAAGCCATATCCCGAATCCCATTAGGAATCTCTTTGTCTTTTGCGGTAGATTGTAGAACTGTCCTGACATCATTCGGCGTAGTCGCCACACCATTAGAGATTAGCAAAGCAGCTACTCCGGAAACATGTGGAGCGGCCATAGATGTGCCTTGCTTTTCACCATATCCCCCGCCTAATAGCGTAGAACTGGACTTGTCTTATCTTTGACCTTGTGGCTGTAATACGTGAGACTCATGCCCCCAATGGCCGGAAATAAAAACGAGGGAAATAGATGACTGGCCCTGGTTTTCTCATTCCCGGCCCAGTGCGCGAAACTCTCCCGTTTCTTCAATAATTACAGGATAGCCTTCGACGCTTGACGGTATCTTGTCTCGTAGCTGCTGTGGTTTTGAGGCTGTAAAAATTTTGATACAATGCTTACCTTCGGAAAGCCCGATTGCAGTTCCTTCGACTCCGGGAATGGCCATCCATTCATTTGTTTTGTCTTTGAGGACTTGTTCGATAGCTCGCTCCGACATACACTGTCCTTTACCAAGGTCGCTGGGGCCGGCATAAGAACCACAGCCGGCAAGAATACCCGCTACGGTCATAGCACCAATGCTCAGCGTAATAATCGCATTCTGCCTATTCATCGATATGCATACAACCTCCCGCCGTTGAGGAAAGGCGACTAACATTGCACTTTGTTTTCCCTATGGCATAGTAATATCAACGACACTGGCCAGCATTTATGCCAGAGGCGTGCTGTACCATATTAAAGACTTCTTAAGTCTTATTATTCGCCATCGATAGTTACTTCGAAGGTCTCAAGCACCGCGTCAATCGGATTGGCTATCGTCCGGCGTCCGCCTCCGGCAAAAAGCAAACCGACAGGATTACAGTCCGCATCGTTGGTCACAATTAGCGATCCTGAGTCCCCTGCTTTGCTAAACCAGCCTCTACTTGGAAGGATTATTATCTGATTCACAAAGCGCGCCACATCGTCCACACCATTACCATCAACGTCACCATAACTAACATTCACCGTGGCGTTAATCCCACTGACTGTTCCTTTGGTCAAGCCGGTTGTTCGGCCATATTTCTGGACTTCCAGGCCTAACAAGGCACCTTCGAAGATAGTTGAGCTTGGTGTCCCATACCCGTCTGACGGAGTTGCATTGTTAACATCAACCGTTGTGGTGAGGGCAATGGCCGCATCGATGGTGTTGTTAACACCCTCAGTAAAATCGATCTCAACGTAATCAAACAGCGTGCCAATAGAATCCTCCGGATATACACCACCATCAAAATCCCCGGGCTGCAAGACGTTATCGTCGATCTCAGCATTGTTGCAATTGGCATACACATGGTTGTTGCTGAGGGCATAGACATTATTACCATCGCTAACCCTGCACCCGAGTGTTCCGGCGGTGATATCTGGATGGCCGGTTGAGACGCCAATCGGGACCGGTCGGTCAAAACGAGCGGTCGGATCGACAGTATCGTTGCTCGGTGGTTTCTTTTCGGGTTTACCGGGCTGACCACCTTTTGCCAAGGCGTAGAATTTACCCGTCACTACCACCTCAACCGTCACGCCGTCAAGCTCTTGAGGAATACCGCGAACACCCGGTCTGGCTGTAAAGACCTTGATTGCCAGCCGATCGTTCTGGTTAAGCCCGATGGCCGTACCCTCGACACCATCCATCGCCATAAGGAGGTCTGTGTGTTTTCCCTGGACTTCTCTGACGCGATCAAAGGCCCAATCGCTGTTCCCTTGGGCCGATAGGACGCCCGAAGAAACAAAGAGTCCAAAGATGACGACAACTACTAAAAGTGCTTTACAAAAAATTCGTCTTGTCATAATTTTGCTCCTTACTTTTTGAGACTTTCAATTTAGCGCAATCTGACATTTCCAATATAATCTTATATATATCCTTGCTCAGCCACGTCTCTAAATCTCATTCCTAATAACATATCAAATCTGTCTCGCAAAATCAAGATTTTACCAGGATTTCCCATATAACATTGTATATCCTTGCTTAGCTACACCGCTAAGTCTCATTTCTAATAGAATAGGCCCTATACTATCAAATCTCTGACAAATGCGCCACTTTTATATGGGAAATCCAGAGCTCATATAAGTTTTGGTATCTCAACGTGTTTTTACATAAGACAAGTACGGAATTTTTGAGAGGGACAGGGATAATTTTTTCAATTGATATGGCCAATAGTTGAAATTGGTGGTATAATTCACATATTCTTAGGCAGCGATAGTAGAAAATGGTATTTGTCGATATTTAAGGGAACATTTATGAAGACAAGAATTTTTAAGCGATCACAACATAATCCTATCATTTCGCCTTTGGATCTACCTTTTCCAGCGGCAGCTGTACTAAATCCCGGCGCTTCCGAACAGGGGGATGATGTTGTGCTGCTACTGCGCGTTGAGGACCATGCCGGGCACTCGAATATCTATGTTGCACGTAGCAGCAACGGGGTAACAGATTGGAGGTTTGAGTCAGAGCCGATACTTCGCTATGGTGAGCAAGACTGGCGGTATGAACAGTGGGGTTGTGAAGACCCACGCATCACGTATTTAGCAGAGGAGAAACGCTGGTATATTACCTACACTGCCTACTCGCCCAACGGAGCCGCTGTGGCATTGGCGTATACCGAAGATTTTGTCCGTGCTGAACGAGTCGGGCTGCTGTTTTCTCCAAACAACAAAGACGCAGTACTGTTCCCGCAAAAATTTGGTGACCGATGGGCGGCACTCCACCGCCCAGATGCCGGCGGTATGGAGCACATTTGGTCGGCTTATTCTCCCGATTTAGTACACTGGGGTGAACCACACTGTGTGCTGCCTGAGCTGGGCGGCGCTGCATGGGATGGTGCCAAGGTGGGTGCAGGACCACCTCCAGTTCTCACGGAACACGGCTGGCTTCTGATATACCATGGTGTTAAGGCTTATGGTGGTCAACTTGTTTATCGAGCTGGTGTAGCTCTGTTGGATAAAGACAGACCTCATAAAGTTGTTGCCCGTTCACGAAACTGGATATTCCAAGCTGAAGCGCCATATGAACTGTCCGGCTTGACACCAAATGTGGTGTTTCCGACCGGCCTTCTAATTCGAGGCGATGAGTTGTGGATGTATTACGGAGCTGCTGATACGTGCACGTGTCTGGCAACCGCTAAACTTAACGAAATTATGGCGATTCTTACAACTTAAAGCATTATTAAATATGACAAGCCCTAATTCCCTTGACCGCATGGTAAATGTATCAACGACCAACTCGTTATACAAAAAATGACCACTTTCACAGGTACATCAGGTTAAACTACGCGAAATTGAAGAGCTCTTGTATAGACCGTAGGTGATCTGTTTACACGAACCAAAGAACGGAGAACAAACATTTCATGACCGCACTCTGTTCACACATGTGGTCATGATACCGCCCATAGAGAGATGGATGATTGAGTTTGTCACAGGAGGGTCAAAGGATATATAAAATGTTTACATTTTCTGGGAATTTTTTAAGTCTTTGATATTACAAGTCTTATGAATTTGGAAATTTTGCGATTTTATGGGCTATTTACCATTTGGGTTGTATTATGGTTGTAGGTGCGCCAAGGGTTTTGATGTAGACAAACTGGACAATCCAGTCTGGTCAAAGCTTAGCCACCAGGTCAGAACAGAACTTTGCACATATGGAGGTAACAACGATTTTCAAACGACATTTGATGTGGCCGCCCCACAAAGAGTTATAGCCTCCATAATACAAAGCATAGAAACTTATCTTGACATGTGGTATGCATCAAATATATATTGCCTATTGTCGTGGCTTCGTGCCGAAGTTTTCTGGTTTGTGGCAATATTGTTATTATTTCACTTAGGAACCCAATATGAGGTATCTAACTCTGGCAGTTTTGATACTAATTCATTTAGCTGGCTGTTCAACTCGAACTGTCTCTAACTCACCACGTACAGCAATTGAGCAGATGCTGCTTTCTACCGCTGTGGATACCGCCCTTGAGAAGTTTGAACTCCCTCAAGCCAAGGGGAACAAAGTCTACATCGACCTTACAAATCTCGCCGGTCCCGATTCTGAATATATGAAGGTAGCGATACGTGGACGTTTCGCTGAAATTGGAGCAATTTTGACCAATACTCTCGACGATGCTGAATTAATAGCCGAAGTGGCTTCCGGCTGCCTGGGCACGGAGTACAAAAGCTTCATCATAGGCATACCATCTATTCCCGTTCCAGGCTCCACCATCCCGACGCCGGAAGCTTCCATATTCCGCAAAGTGGAGCAAACTGGAATTATGAAGTTTCTTATCTTTGTCCACGCACAAGGCCAATTCGTAGCTCTCGACCAGTATTACGCCAGGTCCGACCGCCATGAAAGCTTCTTCCTTTGGCACCGCTCTCAACAGAAAGACAACATCCGCGAAAGCTGGGAAAAAGCCGACGCAAAAACAAAACAGAAAAACTCCGAATAACAAACAACAACGATTTACAATGTCGTGCTATGGTCTCGGAGCCAATCAAAATCCACTTCTTTGATTGTTTTTTTATACTTTAGGAATTGTTCTGTAAATTTAATGATTTGATTCATCATTTGTACCGTCACAACCGGGTGCTGACCAACTGCCGTCTCACCGGAAAGCATTACGTAGTTTGAGCCATCCAGTATTGCATTAGCTACGTCCGTTACCTCTGCACGTGTCGGCCTGATATGCTCTGTCATACTTTCAAGCATTTGAGTTGCGGTGATTACAAATTTCTTTCCGCGGTTACATTTTCTGATAAGCATCTTCTGCAATATTGGGATTTTATATATCGGTAAAGACACTCCCATATCACCACGAGCGATCATAATCCCATCAGAAGCTTCCAATATTTCATCGATATTTTGAATCCCCTGCCGATTTTCAATCTTTGCAATTATCTGACATTTCAACCCGCTGTCCTTAATAAAGTCTTTGACGT
>JAUVVQ010000022.1 GCA_030604525.1 Phycisphaerae bacterium
ACTGGAAATATTAAATCCCGCAAAGGCGCCAAGGCGCAAAGAAAAGATGAAAGAAAATGGGTGTTCAAAAGTACCTCCTGTTTTAGAGTTTTCTATTTTCGGGGCGGGGGGAAAACACGCCCTCTATGTTAGGGGGGACTTGCGCATTTGGTAGATTCCGGACAATAGGCAGTAGTTAGCAACAATTAGAAGAGGTGAATGCGCTTTGGGGGGACTTGCGCGTTTGGTCGAAAAGCAATAGCGGATAGGGGGTCCGCCTGCGGCGAATGAGGGGTTAGGGATGAGAGGGGCGAGGGGTTAAGGGCGAGGGGTTCCGCTTTCGGAGGGTCTTCGATTTGGGGTTGCTTGTCAATCAGGGTTTATGGGTTCCAGTGTTTAAGGGTTCAAGGGTTCAAGGGTTCTAGGGTTTCGGGTTACGGAGAACGGACAGCGTAGAGCGGATAGTGGGTCCGCCTGCGGCGGATGAACCGGTAGAGAGTAGATAGTAGCCAGTAGTCAGTATAAAGAATGATTAAATTTATTGACAGTGGGTCGGGATTTGTGTAGGTATAGATTTATGGGAAGTGGTGTTTGTGGTGTTAAAAGTTGAGGATGTTCTAAATTCTTCACGGAGGTTTACGCGGTATTTTTGAATTATTGGTAAATGGTGTGCTGTTGTGAGATTTATAAAGTGCGAAAGTTGTGAGCGAAGGAGGCAAAAGAAATGGTACAATGGACAGAAACGAACAAAGATGTTTTGCGTATTGTAAAAATATCTAAAGAAATCCCTATTGGAGGTATAGTAGAATTGGAACTAGTCGACGGAAAACACATCGAAGGTGTTCTTCGTAAGGTAAACATAGGTAATAATGCAGGTCGAGGAGGTTGGAAGTATTATGGGGAACTAGAAATTGAGACAAAAAGAAAAGAAATATGTGTGATTGACTATCTGAATATCAAATCGGCAAAAAACGTTTGGAGCGATGATAAAGCGAAAGAATATGAAGAATTAGGATTAATAACAATCGTGGAAGAGAGATAATACACGTGACGCTGAGTGAAAAGGTTCACATATTATTTCCGGTAGAGTAAATTGTTAAGCAAAGAGTCCGCCAGAGGGACGGCGGATAAATGTTGTATGGCTCGGCCAAAGGTATTATTATGTTATGTGATCAATGTCTGTGTTTGCAAATAATTTTAAAAGACTGATAGGAGGCGATTATGAAAAATAATCTTGTTATTGAGAAATCTTTCAAATACGAAGTCGGATCCTCCAAGATCGAAATTCCAAAAAACTATATTTACGATTCAGAATCAGGCTATTGGATTAATGAAAAGACCAAAATACCTATGATTCTCGATTCAGAAGGAATTAGGCCAAGAACAAAGAAAGAAGATATTGAGACGGGGGAAGATAGAAAAGGTGAATAATATTGAAGTACTAATATTATCAAATAAATTTGACTTTACAACAGATTATGTCTGCGTTGAATTAAGAAAGCGAAAAGTTAAATATCTACGTATAAATAGGGATAGTTTTCGTTTTTACAAAGTTGAATTTGATGTAAATGCAGAAGAACTGTTAATGACTTCAGATAAGACAAAGTATTTGATTAATGGTGGATTAAAGTCAGTTTACTATCGTGCACCAACGTATTTTAGAGAAACATTTTTAAAACAATTTTCTGCCGAAGATCAATTATATAATTCTCAATGGATGTCATTTATCAGAAATTTAACATTTTTTGAAGATGCAAAATGGATGAACAATCCTGTGGATACTTATAAAGCAGAAAATAAGATTCTACAATTAAAATACGCTAAAGAGGTTGGATTAAGGATACCAGATACTCTTATTACGAATAATAACAATTTTAAGTTTAACAAACCAAATGTTGCTGTGAAATCCTTAGATACAGCATTGTTTTCGATAGATGGTAAGGAAGCATTTTTCTACACGAACATTTTGTCAATTAAGGAATTCAAAGCATATGATATAAGCTTGTTTCCAGTCATAATTCAACATAATTTAGATCCTAAGGTTGATTATCGAGTCACAATAGCTGGGAATAAAGTATACTCGACATTAATATCAGAAAATGGCAAAGGGATATCGGGGGATTGGAGAAAAAAGAAGGATACCCTGAATTTCGTTGATTGTGAAATGCCTGATAGCATAAAAGAAAAGTGTCTAAGGCTGCTCAAAAAATTAAACCTCAATTTCGGGGGCATTGATTTAGTAAAATATGATAACGATTTTTACTTTATTGAAATTAACCCAACAGGTGAATGGGCTTGGCTTGTAGACACAGCAAACCATAAAATCTATGAAGGTATATGTGATTTCTTGTCATGAAAAATTTTCTAAAGCGTTTATTTGACATCCTTTTTCCGATACTAAGATTTATTTCTGCTAATAGGAAAATAAACAAACGGATTGCAGCAATTGATAATAAGCAATACGAAAATAATTTCCTCTATATTGGTGATTATCAAAAATATAGCTACGAGGAAATATTACCTTTTTATCAAAAAACAATTGAAATAAAGAAAACGCTTGAAGACAAGGCTAAAATAAGTGCTGTCGGGATTACTATTTCGACTTCCATAATTGTTGGATTGTCTGGCCTTCTTCTTAATTTAAATATAGATGTAAAACAATTAAACGCAATAAATATACTACTCATAATTCTATGCGTGATAGTTATAGTTCACATAAATATTTCTGGGATTCTTGCTTTATTTGTGATTGGGAATAAGAATAAAATCTACCAATTGTTTCCGGAAGACTCGAAATTAAGTAAAAAGAAACAAGCAAATTGTCTGTCAATTTTTACAGAGCAGAACACAAATTTAAATATAATCCGCCAAAATTATGTTTACAGTAGCTTTCTTCACTTAATATATTCAGTACTAATGTTAAGTTTAATTTTTGTTCTAGCTACATTTAATTTCAATGGGGGGAGGAATAAAAGTGTAGATTTGCTCAAGTTGTCAGATGAACTTGCTTTTTGTGTAAAAAACAATAAAAAGCAGTTTATGGATGCTGCGCATGACATAAAAAGGTTACAATCAAATATTAAACTCAACAAATCTAATTATGAGAGTATTGAAAAAGAGATATCTATCCTAAAGACTAAGTTGTTGAAAACCTACGAATTAATAAATGTTTTAGACAAAAAAGCAAAATTGAAAAGATTGTCGCGTCGGGGTAAAAGCAAAGGAAAAGAGCCAGAGTAGACAATGGATCTTGAACGACTGGAGCAACTCAACCATATTATGGAAGCGAAACAATCGCAAGTAAATGAAACAAGGGAGGATTGAATTAAGACAGGCGATTGTTAAAATGGTGCGGTGAAGTTGAGAAGGAAAGAAAGATGACCCCCGAGGCAGGTCTCGGGGGCTAAGCATAAAAGCAACCAGCAGTGTAATCATTGGGATAAGAATAAAAGAAGGACCCGCGAGGCAGGTCTCGGGGGCTAAGCATAAAAGAATAAACCTGAACAATTTTGAAGGAATTTGTATGCGGGAGACATTAGGTTATATGGTGACATGGACGACGTACGGGACGTAGCTGCAAGGCGATAAAAGAGGGTATGTAAAGAAAGGGGTGAAATTCTCAAAGGGGATCGAAAATTACGGGAGGCAAATAAGTCAAAACTCGCGGGTAAATCCGTGAGATTGACCAAGACAGAACGCAAGGTTGTAGAAGAAGCAATTGTTGAGGAAGCAGTGAGATGGGGGCAATGCGTTCATGCCATCTCGGTATGTTCCAATCATGTTCATATTGTTTTGGGATATAACGGGCGTGAGCTCAGTCGTTCGGTGAGGCGCTATAAGAATGCGGCTTATTTTGCGCTCAGAAAAAGTGGACGTCATGAACGCGTTTGGACAAAAGGATACGATAAGCGGTATTGTTTCAATAAAGAGGCGTTGGAAAAGAGAATAAATTATGTCAGAGCACACAATAAAGGATAACATGACCCCCGAACGGCCTACGGGCAATAATAATATCAATCCGCCAAAGGCGGACGCAAGCGAATGAAAAATGCAAAACTGATGAGATTGCCACGTCGGGTTAAAAAAAGGGACAACCCCGACGTAAAGACAAAAACCTCCAACGTAAAGTTGGGGGCTAAGCGAGGCGGAATGCTCTGCGGAAGCAGAGCTTGTTTTTTAAAAAAATAGATTCCTGCCCCTGCTTTCGCAGGGGTGACAATCTTGCGCAGGAATGACAGGATTGGTGGATTGAGATTGCCGCGTGGGCCTATGGCCGAGGAGAGTAGAACAGGTGAACAGGAGAGCAGTTGAAAGACAGTAAGAATATCGAGGTTCGTATCCGGAAGCTGAGATAGGGTAGAGGGGTAGTCTTTAGCGCCAGGGGATTTTCAGGTTTTCAGGTATCAATGACGAGCAATTAACTGTTTTATATGATTGATTCGTGTTTTGCAGGGAGGATGTGAGGAGAAGTATTTTCCGATTTCCGATTTTTTTTCGAGTTTCATTATTCTCTGGAAGAATTTGATTGCGGCGTAAGGGTCGTTGCCGGCTGCGATGGTTAAGCGAAAGCCGAGTTCGTCGGCCTGCAATTCCTGTTCGCGTGAATAGGCACTGGTAAGAAAGTTAATTCCCACCTCTCGCAAATAGGCGGCGAGGATATTAGTTGCAGAGACGGTTCTGGAAGCTGCGGCGATTGCGGAGTTACTGAGCATTCTTTCCATAGCGTGTCCCTTGATGACGTGCGCCATTTCGTGGCTGATAACAAATGCGATTTCGTTTTTATTTTTTTGACACAGGTCCACGAGTGAGCTGCTTACGAAAATGAAACCTCCGGGCAGGCAAAAAGCGTTTGGCGGTGTGGTGTCGATGGATTCGAATTGGAATGAGCGTTGCTCGTCTGCGACGCATTTGGTTAGTGAGGAGCCGATTTCATTGAGAAGTTCTGTATTTTCCGGGCTGGCGTCGAGGTTGAATTTTTGTCGGATTTCATTTGCCATATCGCGTCCTACGAGTGTCTCTGTCTGGATGGCTTGTGTCCGGTTGCTGGCAGCGGTATGCCAAATCCATTTGGCCTTGCGGACGGTGGGGCCGGCCATTTTGCCGAGCTTGTAGAATATATTGCTCATTTTATTTGAACCGCTTTTGTTTTTTTAGTGTTTTGGTATTGGCAGGTTAAGCTCTTCGAGGACGGATTTCATATCTTCCCAGACTTTTCTTCTGTTATCCTTCGAGTAATTTCTGAGCAGGTATGCGGGGTGGTATGTGGGCATAAGCTTGACGGCGGGTTTTCCGAGTCCGGCGTAGTACTGGTGGAATTGTCCTCTGAGCTGTCCTATTGGTTTTGTGGTATCGAGCAGAGTTCTTGCGGCGTGTGCTCCGAGAGCGATGATGATTTCGGGGTTTATGATTTCGATTTGCTGCTGGAGGTAGGGGAGGCAATTTGTAATTTCATCTGGTTTTGGGTCGCGGTTTTCCGGTGGTCTGCATTTCAAGATATTTCCGATATAGACGTCTTTTTTTTTCAGTCCTGAGGCGGCGAGAATTTTATCGAGTAGTTTTCCCGCCCGTCCAACGAATGGTTTTCCCTGAGCGTCTTCGTCAGCGCCCGGTCCTTCGCCGACAAACATTATTTGTGCGTTCGGGTTTCCTTCGCCCGGGACGGCGTTTGTGCGTGATGAGCCGAGAGGGCATTTTCTGCATTTTTCGATTTGGTCGGCGAGTTCCCGGAGCTGTTCGTTTTTGGCGGCGATGTCGGAATCGGTTTGGTTTGTATCGGTTTGATTTTGCATATCGAGTTTTCCCTTCACGATAAATCCGTCGGTAAAGAAGTTGTTCATCTTGAGGTGCTGGTTTATGAATTTGTCGGTGTCTATATTTTTTCCCATCGTTGTGGATTTTAATGTTACCTTCGGGATTTGGCAATAAAAAAGGGCGCCTGTTTGAGAAAAGCGCCCTTTTTGATAGTTGCAGTATTTTTTAGATAAGTCCCTGGTCGAGCATAGCATCTGCGACTTTGATGAAGCCGGCGATGTTTGCTCCCATAACATAATTTCCAGGGTATCCATATTTTTCAGCGGCATCGTAGCACTGGCTGTGTATTGCAATCATAATGTTTTGGAGTTTTTGGTCAACTTCATCTCGTGACCAGGACATTCTCAAAGCGTTTTGGGACATTTCAAGCCCTGAAGTAGCGACGCCGCCGGCGTTTGCAGCTTTGCCGGGTGCGTAGAGGATTTTTTTGTCGATGAATTGTTCGATGGCTTCCGGCGTGGAGGGCATATTAGCGCCTTCAGCGACCAGTTTGCAGCCGTTATCGAGCAGGGTTTTTGCGTCGTCGCCTGAGATTTCGTTCTGTGTGGCACTTGGGAAGGCACAATCGCATTTGATATCCCAGGGATTTTTGCTCTCGTAATATTCGGCGCCGAATTTATCAGCGTATTCCTTTATTCTTCCTCTGCGGATATTTTTCAGCTCCATAACGAATGCGAGTTTTTTTTCATTGATTCCATCAGGGTCATAGATGGTTCCATTAGAGTCGGAGAGCGAGACGACAGTAGCACCGAGCTGGTTCAATTTTTCGACGGTGTATTGAGCGACGTTTCCGGAGCCGGAGACTGTGCAGGTTTTTCCTTTGAAGTCCTGTTTTTTAGTTTTCAACATTTCCTGAGCGAAGTAAACGCAGCCGTAGCCGGTGGCTTCCGGTCTGATGAGCGAGCCGCCCCAGTTTAGTCCCTTGCCGGTGAGAACACCCGTGAACTCATTTCTTATTCTTCTATATTGGCCGAAGAGGAAGCCGATTTCTCTGCCTCCTACGCCGATGTCACCAGCAGGCACGTCTGTGTCCGGTCCAATGTGTCTGCATAGCTCAGTCATAAAGCTCTGGCAGAATCTCATAACTTCGTTGTCACTTTTCCCTTTTGGGTCAAAGTCAGCTCCACCTTTTCCCCCTCCCATAGGTAGAGTAGTCAGGGCGTTTTTGAAGACCTGCTCGAAACCGAGGAATTTAAGAATGCTTGCATTGACGGTAGGATGGAATCTGATTCCCCCTTTGTATGGTCCGATAGCACTGTTGAATTGGAATCTAAAGCCGCGGTTTATGTGTATTTCCCCCTTGTCGTCCTGCCAGGGGACTCTGAAGATGAACTGTCTTTCTGGTTCTGTGATTCTTTCGAGGATTTTTTCATTGATGTATTCGGGATGCTTTTCGAGCACCGGAGGCAAAGTCTCCATGACCTCTTTTACAGCTTGTTGGAATTCTGTTTCTCCAGGGTTTCTTTTTTGAACGAGTTCAAAAACTTTTTGAATGATGTTGTTTTCAGCCACTTGTACGACCTCCATTAAGTGTTGTAATCTTATTTTTCAGAAACATTGGTAATAAGTTTTGTTAGTAATGCCATAGTTTGAGTTTTGACAAAGAACAACGCAAGCACTACAATATAGGCGAAAAATATGGATAGGCCAAGGGTTAAATAATAATAGGAGGTATTAGTTTATCTAATAATGTATTTGGAGACGTTTAAAATTTTTTGTGATTTGGTAACAGAAGGCAGTTTTTCCAAGACAGCCGAGCAGAACTCATTGAGTCAATCAGCAGTATCACAACAGCTTGCCCAATTAGAGCTGGAATACAGGTGCCAGCTTATTGACAGGAAGAAACGTCCTATAGAACTTACTCGTGAGGGGAGATTGTTTTATAAAACTGCGAAAGATATTATTGAAAGATATGAACAATTTCAGAGTGAGCTTAACAGTTTAAAGTCAACGACCGGTTTCCGGATAAATGTTGGCTCTATTTATAGTATAGGTATGCACACGCTGCCTCGTTATGTCAAATCGTTTATGCTTAGATATCCGAAGGTTTACATTCATATTGAATACTTAGAAGCATCTCGGATTTATAAGCAGGTTTTGAGCGGTGAGATAGATTTTGGATTTGTGGCGGTACCTCAGCGGGGGAAGCGTTTGGTAGTATATGAGTTTGAGAACGAGCCGCTTGTGCTTGTATGCAGCCCGAGTCATCCTTTTTCAGAAAAGGAAGAGATAGATATTCATGAGATACAGTTTGAGCGATTTGTGGGTTTTGGTAAGCGAATTCCTACGCGTTCCTGGATAGATAATATTTTAGGAAGATATGATATAGTGATAAAGCCGGCGCTTGAGTTTGATAATATTGAGACGGTCAAACGTGCAGTCGAGATAAATTCCGGTATAAGTATCCTTTCTTCGACAGCGATAAGGCAGGAGGTGAGCGACGGCACCTTGATAGCGATACCTTTTTCGAATGAGCATTTTTACAGGCCGACGGGTATTATACACCGAATAGATAAGATATTGAGCAAGATAGATAAGGGCTTTCTGAAAATATTTCAGGAGGGTAATCTTAGATAACGAATTTTTTTTGCGGGATTTTATGAGCATAAAAGCAGTGATATTTGATTTAGACGGGACTTTGACGGAACCATTTTTTAATTTTGATGCGATTCGAGAAGAGATGGGTCTTCCTTCTGATGCTGGCCCGGTGCTTGAGATGATGGCGGGGATGGGTGCGGAAGAGCGTGAGCGGGCGGAGCAGATATTGCATGACCATGAGCAGCGTGCAGTGGAGGAGTCGCGTCTTAACGCCGGAGCGAAGGAGACATTGTCGAAGCTTCGTGAGCAGGGGATTTTGATAGGTATTCTAACTCGTAATCGTCGCAAGAATGTAGAAGCGATAGCGTCGAGGCACGGTTTGGAATTTGATGGAGTGGTGGACAGGGAAGATGGTCCGGTTAAGCCGGATGCTTTCGGTGTGAAACATTTATGCGAGAAGTTCGGAGTCAGGCCGGAAGAGACACTTATGGTTGGTGATTATCTTTTTGATTTGCTTTGTGCCCGGTCGGCCGGTGCAGTTGCGGTGCTATTGGAAAATCATAAGGATGCTCATAACTTTATGGAGCATGCTGATTTTACTATTGAGAACATCGAGGAGATACTGGGTATTGTCAAAGAAAAAGAGAACGAGGGCTGAGGGTCAGGCGATGTGTCTAAATTTGAGAGTTAAAAGCATAGCAGCATTGGTTTTTTTTTGTGTATTGTTTTTATTTCAAGCCGTAACAAAGGGCGGAGTGATTTGCGAGGGAGCGAGGCATAAGGCGATAGTTTTGTCCGAGAGGCCGTTGCGATTTGAAAAGGATTTCGAAGAATACAAAAAGTTCCTGGAATCCGACGGTTTCCTGGTGGTTGGTCTGGAAGGTGTATCATATTCGGCGATGAGAGAGGCGAGTTACATAATTAATCATATATTGTCCGGGCGTGGTGACATTCGGAAGGGATTAATAGATGATGGGGTTTATTGTGTGGTGGCAGGTTCTGTTGATGAAAGGATAAAGGTCAGCGAGCATTTTCGATTGGAACGTGAGGCAGGTTACAGTCGGGAGAGCAATTCTGTCAGTAAGAGCAGCGGGGGGGAGGCGATTTTTTGCTCTGAGGAGAATTTACTGAACTGTGCATCGGGCGAAGTGGGCTGTGAAGTTGTTTTGGTTGGTGAGCTTGCGGGGAGCATATATGCAAATGTTTTAGAGAGGCAGGGTGATTTTGCCAATTGGCTGAAGGGGTGTTATGCAGACGTGAGGAGCAAGGGCTTATGGCGTGGAAGTATTGCGTCCGGGAGTACTGAGAAATACTGGGCGGAGGGAGTGCAAGCATGGTTCGACTGTAACGGCGGAGAAGCAAAGGCAAATGGAAGACATAATTTTGCAAGTACGAGGGAAGAATTACAGAGCTATGACCCTAATCTGGCAGAGCTGGTTGGCGAGGTATTCCGAGGTAATCAGTGGCGTTATCGTTCGCGTGAGAAAAGAGGTGGGCGTGAGTTTCCTTATTTGAAGAAGCTTCGCGAGAGGACCGGGCGGCTGGAGTCTTATCAATGTAAGCTTGAGTATCTTTTCAAACAGCCGATACTGGAGTCGAAGAGCCGAAGGCGAGGTGTTTTATATTACCAGAGATTCGGGGACAAGTCGAAGCTGCGAATAAGCTTTCTTAAGCTCAAGCAGGATGAATTTGCTGAGGAGGATTATCGAGAGGAGTATATATTTGACGGTGTCTGGCTCAAGCAGATAGATTATCAGATAAAGTCGGTCAAGCTTATCCAGGAGTCTGAGCCGAACGAGCCGGTTGGAGCATTTGATTTGGCGAAAAGAAACTTTCCAGTAATCGGCTTCAGCAGCACGGAAGAGATGGAGCGGGAATTTGAGATAGAAGTTTCGGAAGACACTGCTCAGTTTATAAAATATCATTTGGTAGTGAAAGACGGTTCGATATATGAAGGGGATTATAAAGTAATAGATTTTTGGGTTGATAAGAAATCGGTTTTGCCATCCAAGATAGAAGCAAGGACTGCGGAGGGGGAAGTTTACGAGATTAAATTTTTAGAGCCGCGGGTTGATAAGCCGATAAGAAAAGAGGTATTTGACGTAGAGATACCAGACGGTTTTGGCGAGCCGGAGGTAGTGCCGTTGGAGAAACGGGATTAGCCGGTGGCGAGCCGGTAAAGGTTATTATGATAGCCCAGAAAGTATTACAGAATATCGGGGGCAAGTTTAATGGCGTCAGAAAAGATTACTGTCGGGAAATTTAAGAAACTGCTCGAGAAGCGTATTCAACCTTTACTTGAGCTTTCTGGTTATCTTTCGAGTTGTGATTTGGATTCAGATATTTTTACTCGTCCGTTGTTTGGTGAGCTTTTGAACCAATCGGTTCAGATTGAGGAGTTTCTTGATGCTTATGAAGCCCGGAATAATTGCCAGTGGTGCGTGTTTCGTTCCCTGATAGCGGCGTTTAAGCTTTTCAGCGGAGTTGGTTATGAGCTTGTTCACATCCAGCATTCATTGCCGACGTATCATTTGTTACCGATAGAAGAGGATTTTGTTCAAGCGACTCGAGATTGCCTGAGGTTTACTGATGCGGTAATTTTGCGAACGGCCAAGCAGATGAGGGAAGAGGCGGAAAAGTTAAGTCTTCATCTCCCTGTTTTCAGCGACCGTAGTGAGCTTTATAGCGAGGAGCTTCCGGCAGGCAGATTGCCTCATGACTGCAAGATAAAGCGTAAAGGGACGGTTGCTGAGAGTGTTACGCTTCTTGCGACTGCGTTTTTGAATCTTTCAGCGGAGAGTGAACGAGTATATGCGGCCGGTAAGGCGCAACCGGAAGAATATGAGTCCTTTGTTCGCAGTTCGGTGAGTGAGGAGAAATTGCGGAGTTTGGAGCTTCGTTTTCATAATCTTCAGTCTATGTATGATACATTTGTTTCCGGGACTGAGCTTGAGGAGATGGATACGGATTTAGTTGTTCTTCGTGGTCATATAAGTGTTGTATTTCATTTGTTGCGTACGGCGACGTCTTTTGCCCATTATTACGAGCGTCATTTGAACAAGCCGAGATGTGATATTCGAAGTTATCAAGAGCCGTTGGTTCGCTCCGAAGCTCTTCTTGATAAGTTGATGAGCTATTCTTTGAACTTTGTGTGTGAATATTTGTATTGTGCGGTTCGGCTTTGCCAGACGATGCTCAAGCGTTATGCAGAGATAGGCGAGATTGAGGTTTCAGTTCCTTCTTATCGAGGTTTTCATGTTCGTCCAGCGACTTTGATTTCTAAGCTTGTTCTTCATTACGGCAGCGAAGTAAGTATGAAGCTCGAAGGCGAGAGTTATGATGCCAGCTCATCACTTGATTTATTTCGTGTCAATGAGCAGATAAACGCCAGGAAGCGTCGTTGGCTTGGTGAGGAGATAGTTCGCCTGGATATTGTCCCGAGCGACTCAAGCGATAAAGATGTATGCAAGGTAATCCGCGGCGTTGTAATGACTCTTGCGGAGCGAGGCCAGGTTATTCTTTATAAGCAGCCGATTGAGATAGCTGAGAAGTATTGTGATTTTGAAGGTAGTATGCTTGAGCGAGTGACAGCGGGGATATCAGAACTGCTCGTTACCGGTAAAATAGATATTGCAACAAATATCAAAGTTAGGTTTGTTGGGGATAAGCGAGTGCTGTCAGATATTAAGCTTTTGGCAGAGAACGGATACGGGGAAGACCGTTTTGGGAACAATATTGCATTGCCTGAAGAACTTGAGTATCTTGGGCGTTAAAGATATTCGAATCGAGGCGTTGTAATTTTAATATTTTCATTTTTTTGGAGACGGGAAAATGGCAAAAGGTTTAGTAGTTTATTATAGCCGGAGCGGTAATACCAAGCAGATGGCGGAGTTAATATCGAAGTCGATGAATGAATCAGCTCTGGTGACGGATTGTAAATTGGTTAGTAATGTTGTCGCCGATGATTTGGAAGGATACGATGCGATAGTATTCGGTTCGCCGACGTATTACGGTCAAATGGCAGGTGAGATTAAGAAGTTATTTGATGAGACGGTCAAGCATCATGGCAGCTTAGACGGCAAAGTAGGTGGTGCATTCAGCAGTTCGGCGAATGTAGGTGGAGGTAATGAGACAACCGTTATGAGTATGATAGAGGCGATGCTTATCGAGGGAATGATAGTTCAGGGCGACCCGAGCGGTGACCATTACGGCCCGGTGTCTATAGGCCGGCCGGATGAACGAGTAGAGCGTCAGTGTGTCCGGAGAGGCAAGAGAATTGCAGAGCTGGTCAGTAGGATAGTTTCCTGAGGGTTGAGGCGTTTAATCCGGCAGGTTTTATTTTTCTTTTAAAAAATTGCATTTTTCTTTGACAAAGGAGTTTACGAAGTGTAAATTGCCACTAATTGGAAATTGATAATTGGAGGATATTTTTATGCAGGAATATGACAAACTTAAAGTATTGATTGACGAAATTGAGATGGATATCAATAAGGCCCAGGGCGGTAACAAGGCAGCAGGCACCCGGGTACGTAAGCAGATGCAGGAGATTAAGCGAGCTTCTCAGGATGTTCGTAGTAAGATTCTTGAGATAAGGTCGTCCCAGCCATAGCCCAGGGAAGTCCTGATTAAAAGGAAGGGGGTATCGATTGATAAACGCTGGTTTGTCCGAGGTGTTCGGTAACCCTGGCAAGGTCAGCGAGGGTTGGGTTGTTTCAAGATTGCAGTATATTTTGTCAGGGAACAGATTATGCCACCACCGTTGTTGTTTGATTTGTCTTCTATTGATTTAGATAAAAAGCCGCTATTCGAGAAAGAGGCCATCCTTGAAGTAAATCCTCAAAGGGATGCGATGCAGCATCTTGATGGTGTCCTCTGGTATGACAAGGAGAAATATTTGGTATTAGGCTACAAGGAAGTGAGAGAGGATGAGTTTTGGGTTGGAGGCCATATTCCGGGCAGAGCTTTGATGCCTGGTGTTATAATGGTGGAGTCGGGAGCTCAGCTTTCGAGTTTTTTCATTAAGAAGGTTTACGGTTTGGGGGGATTTATAGGATTTGCGGGTATAGAATCGGCGAAGTTTCGTGCGATTGTAGAGCCCGGCCAAA
Organism: Phycisphaerae bacterium; assembly: GCA_030604525.1. Classification (GTDB taxonomy): domain Bacteria; phylum Planctomycetota; class Phycisphaerae; order Sedimentisphaerales; family Anaerobacaceae; genus JAUVVQ01. The sequence continues at coordinate 13,434 of JAUVVQ010000022.1, forward strand.
GATTGTATTTGCTCGGTCATATCACGAAATTCAAGAGGCGGAAATATAGCTTTGCTGTTCAGGGGATAGTAGGAGAGACGATGGTATTTGAGTGTGTAATTTCCGGTCTTGAGGTTTAGTCCCGCACCTATTTTTAGCCAAAAACAGGTGCGAGACAGCTTGTGTGCATTCGAATTTTGAGGAGTAGAAGAAATAGCCCCAAGGGGATTCGAACCCCTGTTGCCGGGTTGAAAACCCGGTGTCCTAGACCTACCTAGACGATGGGGCCACTGGAGAATCATTCCATAGAGATTGCTTCAATGGGGCAGGTATCGACGCAGACACCGCAATCGATACAGGTGTCTTTGTCTACAAGAGCTTTTCCATCAACCATGCTAATAGCATCGCTTGGACATTCTTCGACACAGCTTTCGCACCCGGTGCATTTTTCGCTGTCTACTTTAGCGGGCATTTTACAATCCTTTCATTGAACTGGAACAATAATACTTTTCTAAAAGATTCAGGAATATATCAGAATTATTTGTCTGTTACAATAGAATTTTTCAGAAAACGGCATTGAAATCGCAGTTAATAGAATTGCTTTAATTTTGTTGTTGATTTTTTTTGGTGTTGCGGGTTTTTATCCGGTCAGGTTTTTCAGATTGTGTTTATTTTTTTGCCTTGTTTTCGTTTGGTTTTTTGATTGTTGTGTTTAATTCGGAGGCCATATCCCGGACGAGTTTATTGTTATCATTTACAGCAAACCAGCTGACGACCTCGTTGAAGTTTTCATTTTGATTTTTTGCCAGCAGATAGATTGCGATAAGTCTGACAGGGAAGTTATCATCGTATAGATTTTCAGCGACGGCATTAGTCATTTCATAGTTTAGAGGAGTGTATAACATTTGCGCCATAGCATTTGCTTTAACCGTCCAGTTTTCATCTTTGAGGTTATGGACTATTGCGGCTTTTAGTAGTTCGGGCATCCAATCGGCGTATATAAATTTGTATTGAGCTTCTTTATTTGCGATGGAGTTTTGTTCTGCGAGCAGGCCTGTAAAGAGATTTGCTATTTGGATTTTTTGACCCAGCTTTCCTTTTGAGATGGCATTGAAACGGTTTCTCAGGAATTCAGCATTGAGCTTGAGTGGTGAGCGTTTGACGGTGGTTTTGACGGGAGATATTTCGTTTATGTAGTTTGTTGTTTTACCTTTAGGTGTTGTGACGGGGTCTAAGAAGGCGGTGAATTCGATATTCAGGGAGGCCTGGGGGTGAGTGGTTAAGATATTTTTTAGTTCTGCGGCGTATAGCTTCAAAGGGATAAGCAGATTTTGGCCCGGCTGGATAGGGGAAGAGGGTAAGATTCTTTTGTTTACGAGAGCCGGTATTTGTTTTGTCAGGTCGCCGGTGATATTTGCATCGACTCTTATGTAACCTTTGAAGAGAGAGTCGTCAGAGATAACGAGCGGTTCTTTGGAGTTGTTTGTTACATTAAGATTCGCCTTGAATTTATCATCGTATGCGAATTTGTTACCCCTGGTGTTTAACCGGACTTGAATTATTTTATCGGGAGGGTAGAATTCCGGGACGAGCGGCCTCTGGAGGTTATTTTTTAAATCCTTGAGGGTCAATTGAGCGTCAACGGGTTTTAAGTATTGTCCCCCTTGTTTTTGAATGATATTTTTTGCGAGCTGAGCTTCGAGCGAGGCGGGGTCTTTTTCGATAGCGTCCTGGAGGTATTTAAGAGCTTGTTGTTTTTGCTGTTTTTCCAGCAGGATTTTGGCGAGCGTCAAGTTGCTTATTTGGTTTTTCGGGTAATTTTCGATGATATTTTCAGCCCATTGGTTTTGTCCATTTTCTGTTAGAGCGTAAGCCAGGAGTGCTGCTGCGATTGGTGAATTTGGCTCAGCGGCATAAGCTTTGTTGGCCCAATTGATTGCTTCTGCAGGTTTTGGTTTTGCAAAGCAATAGAACCAGGCCAATTGTTGTTGGTTAACCAGATTTGTCTGCGGATTTTCCTTGATAATTTTCAGAGCTTTTTCTTCAGCATTTTCCAGGATTTGTTTTGCTTGTTGAGGAGCGGTTTTTTGAGTGGCTTTTGCTGCTATAGCTTCTGTTATGAGGTCGAATGTGCCGGATTTTCGGATTTTTTCTGCAATTTCCAGGGCCTTGTGCTGATTTTTTTCGGTGCTGCAGTAATTCAGCATCCAAGGCAGGTAGATATAAGAAGGGAGAGGTTTTTCAGAATATAAGTATTCGTGTAGGTCGGCGCAGTATTTGTATGCGTCAGCAGCGATTTGAAACAGGTTCAGTTGTTCTGCATATTTGGCGAAGTCCATAGCGGTGTCGAAATTGAGTGGATTTTCAGTTATCCTCAGCCGCAATTGCAGCAGGTAGGTTGCAGGTTTGATTTGCCGGGGGACTATTTCAGCGAGCTTATAAAAGGCGAGGTTGTTGTAATTATACTTGTCGTATGCCTGCATCAGGTAAGCAGTGGCGGAGTTTGCGTCAGTTTTTTCAGCAGCTAACAGGCCGAGCTCTGTGGCTAAGTATGAGTCAAAGCGGTTGTTTTTACCGGCAAGCTCGGTAAAAGCTTTTTGTAGTAATTCTTCGCGCTGCCGGCGTGTATCTAATTTCTGGAGAGAAAAGTTTATTGCATTTTTCAGGATGTAGAAATCGGCAGATTCGTCGATGTATGTCAGCAGTAACTGGTAAACGAGCTGGGAATTGTCGGTTTGTGCATTTTCGGTTTTATTTTGTTCCGCTGTCTGCGGATAGGAAGAGGCGAGTTTGAGCGTATAAGGGAGGGCAAAAGGCAGCTGTTGGTCAAGCTGCATTGCAGCTTTGAGGAAAATAATCGCCTGATTTTTTTTCGATAAATCGGTGTCCTGGAAATTTATTTTCTGGTTTTGCGGGTTGATTTTTTTGGAATTAGTGAGCTCGTAAGCGATGTCCAGGAATTTTTCAGCGACTGATGTCGAATAAAGGGACTCAGTGGGTTGTTGGGCAATGGTATTTTGACCTAACGGCAGAAAGGTTATTATCGCAAGTGCCCAGATGGGTATTTTCATTTTAGCATTTTCATTTTTGGGACTTTTTTTGGTCATATAATTCTCCGTCAAATGATACATTTGACTATCCGCATTAGTATGCGGGAAATATATCACAACCGCTTTCTGTATATTTCGGGAGATTTAGCTGTTTGCTTTACGTATAAATAGGCGTTGAAGTTGGGTATTTTTTTGAATTAGGGGTATTTTTCGGACGTAAAGGGGCAAATTGGTTTTGAAATCACACTTCGATTTTCTTTGAGGTGAACAGTTCGAGCATTTCGATTTTCAATATTTTAGCGGCGAGAATATATGTAGCGGCTGCTGCCGGGACGGTGATTGCGAGTCTGAGGATATGGAACCGGAAGGTATCAGGGAGTATTTTCATTATTGCGAGGATTGGAGCGGCGACGGCGGCCATTAGTGCGGTAGCGATGATGGTTTTTATGAGTGTTTTAATTGTGCCGTGCAGGATTTGCGGACCGTGTTTTCTTCGCAGGATTGTGATGAGAATAACGACCTGTAGATATGAGCAGACGGCGGTTGAGCAGGCGAGACCGGCGGTGGCGAGGGGCCAGATGAGTGTGAGGTTTAGTATTATGTTTAGAATAACGGCAAAGAGAGCGCTTTTGGCGGGAGTCTTCGAATCGTGCGTTGCGTAGAAAGCCCTTGTAACGATTTGCTGGATGAAGAAACCGGTGAGTCCGAGAGCGTAGAAGAGTAAGGTTTTAGCGGTGGCGTTAGTGTCGATTGTGTTGAATTTACCGTGCTGGAAGACAGCGGCGACGAGAGGTTTTGCGACGAGTATTAATCCGATTGTAGCGGGCAGTGCGATAAAGATAGCAGCTTTAAGTCCGACAGCGATGGTGCTTTTTAGTTTTTTGATATCGTTTTTTGCAGCACTTGCACTCATTACGGGAAAGACAGCGGTAGCCAGGGCGATGCCGAATACTCCGAGAGGGAATTGATAGAGTCGCTGTGCGACGTTCAGATATGAGACGGAGCCGCGGTGAATAGGATAAAGGATTTGTTTTCCGAAGAGGTAAAAGAATTGCCCTTTTTGCGGAGAGCCGGAGAGCCACCAGGCGATAAGGTCGTCGAAGAGCGTATTGATTTGCGTGACGGTAAGTCCAAGTATCATCGGCGCCATCATTATCAGGATTTTTTTGAATGCCTGTGACCGGATTTGCCATTGCGGTCTGATAGATATGTGATTTGCTTTAAGGGGCGGGATTTGTATGGCAATCTGAACGATTCCTGCGGCAAGGACAGCGAAAGCGATAGCGAAGAGCTGCTGTTTTGGTTGTATGTTCATCAGTGAGCCGGTAATAACAGCGGTAGCGATGATGAAGATGTTCAGGATGATAGGAGCGGCGGCGGGAGCGGCGAAGTGCCTGTGGACGTTTAAGATACCCGCTAGGATAGCGACGATGCAGACCATAAGCATATACGGGAGCATAATTGAAGTGAAGGTGAGGATGAGTTTTGTGTCAGCATTTGTATCGAAATAAGTTTGATAAGCCCAGATGACGGTCCATCCGAGAAGGACGATTGCGGCAAGAAGGACGAAGATGACGGTAACGACGGTGTTTGCAAGCTGAGCGGCTTTTTTTGGGTCTTTATGCAGCTGACTGCTGTAAACAGGAATGAAGGATGCGGAGGCGGCACCTTCGCCGAAGAGACGTCTGCTTAGATTAGGTATTTTAAAAGCGATGAACCAGGCGTCCAGCAGCCCTCCGGCGCCGAAATAATAGGTATAACATATAGTTCTGACCAGGCCGAAGAGCCGGGAGAGGGCGGTTAAAGAAACGATTTGTCTGAAGCCCTTTATCATTTTTTGTATGTTTTTTATAACCTTTGATTTTTTATTTTATCTTAATACGAGCTGCTTGTTTTTTCTACTGAAATAATTTGCGTGCGACACTGAAAGGTCTGCACCTTCCTACATTATTTAAGAGTCCTAAGGCGAGCATATTGACGAGTATGCTTGAGCCGCCGTAACTTACGAGCGGCAGAGTCAGGCCGGTGATGGGCATCAGTCCCAGTGTCATAGAGATGTTTACGATGACCTCGATGGTGAACATTATAACGATGCCCGTAGCGAGTAGTCTTCCGAATGGGTCGGTGTTATTTGCGGCGATTTCGAGTCCGCAGGTTATGATAATGATATAGAGAGCGATTACGATGAGGCAGCCGTAGAAGCCCCATTGTTGAGCGATGGCGGCGAAGATGAAGTCGTTGTGCCTTTCGGGCAGGAAGTTGTATTTTATGAAAGGTCCCTTTGCGAATCCGTTTCCTTTTAAACCGCCTGCAGCGACGGCATATTTAGAGCGGATGAGGTGGTATCCCCAGTCGTTTTCCCACTGTTTTTTCGAGAATTTTTCCCCGACGAGGATTTTTCCAATAACCGGATGCTGTTCAGCTTTTTTCTGAACCCATTCGTTTTGGAGGATGACACTGCTGATTCTGATTTTCTGATAGTTGTTCATTCTCATCCAGAGCAGAGGGCTGACGAGCAGAGCGAGGAAGATGATTATGAGCAGGTGTTTTATTTTTGCCCCGGCGATAAAGAGCATAATGAAGAGCGTCGGGAGCATAAGCAGGACGGTTCCGAGGTCTGGTTCGAGCAGGATTAAGAACATAGGCAGGATGGTGAGGATGAACGGTCCGAAGAGAGCTTTGAAATTTCTGTAGTTGCTTCTGTATCTGAGGTACCATGCCAGGGCAATGATGTAGGTAATTTTGCAAAATTCAGATGGTTGTATGCTTGGCAAGTCGGGGTGTATTTTGAGCCACCTTCTGGCGTTGTTGATTACGGGTACGAAAGGCAGGTCGATGAAATTATCCAGGAGCAGGACTGCTAAGAGCAGGAGTGACAGGGCATAGAGCCAGTAGCTAATTCTGCCGAGCCGTCGGTAGTTGATGATGTTAACAGTTATATAAGCGATGAATGCAATGGCGGCGAATACGATTTGTTTTTTCCAGAGGTTTTCGAACTGTTGCGTATCGGAGTTTTGAGGAGCGGCGGGGTTTCCTATAGCATATATTGTAACTATGCCGAGAGCGATGAGCGTCAATGCCCCGGCCAGCATAACCAGTCTTATTCCCAAAAGCCGACCTTTAAGAAATTTTACCATATCAGCAAAATACCACAGGATGAGAGAAAACTCTATATGAAGGCGGGCAGAAAGGGATTTTTTTTGGATTTTGGCTGAATTGCGGCTTATCCGCTTTTGTATGTTCTTTATCCAGCGGGGTTTAGCGTTTTAGGCGATTTTTTAGCTGTTTCGTGCCGGTTCAGGGTAAAAAAAAATGGATATATTTGGATTTTTTGCTTGATTTAATCAGCGGATTTTGGTATTTTACACTTAACTTCACCACATAGGACTTCGGGTAGTGTAGTAACGGAGTCCGAGAAAGAACTTTGTGTAGTGTCTGTAAAACCTGTTTTCGCTTTGTGGCGAGAAAGGAGGAGATGAAAAGGACGTAGAAGTTCATTTCTGTAAAGGGCGGGCTTGCCTGTCGGTCTGTGATTTCAATGCGTGCGCATCCAAAGGTACCGATGTATTGGGATGAAATATCGCTGAAAGAAGCTGTTAAAAGACAGGATTTAGATTCTTATTATTATTAGTTATGACCAAGATATGGCAGAGTGTGTAGCTTTGCCGATTATGAAGAGAAGAAAGGTAGGTAAGATTATGAAGAAGATGATTTTTTTGTTAGCATTACTGGTAATCGCCTCGCCCGTTATCTCCAAGGTCGTTGTGGATCCTAATAATCTTTGGGAGACCTGGGTCGGAGATGACCCCAACTTTGCGTGGGCGGAATTCGGCCTTAGTTATGATGCTAACGGCGAAGGCAATATCCGTGCATTCGCGCTGGATATCGAAGTTACAGGTCCGTGTGATCCCGAGATTGACTGGATCTGGCGTGACCCTGAAGTGGACCATCCCTACAGGATTACCCCTGGTAATATTAGCATCGTGGATGGCGAGATAGGCGATTTGGGAGATGTTGTTTTCTTTGAGGGTCCAGGCGTACCTGAAGGTTGTGCAACAATAGAGATGGGCTCGCTTTATGAGGGCGAAGCCCCGGATCCGAATGGCACACTTGTTGGAATATCGATTAGAGGTGCTGAAGGCACTACCGTAACAGTTTGTGTTTCGGAGAATGCGCTTCGCGGTGGTATTGTAATGGAAGACCCGGCGCTCAACCCCGGCTTACATTCCGAATGTCTGGAAATTGAGCTGCCGGCCGCTTATAGCGGCTGCTTCCCGTTAGACGACCCTGCCTGGGATACGTGGGATGCTGTAGGCCAGCCGGATAGTTGGTGCTACGACTGCTTCAGGTGTGGTGATGCCACTGGTGACTGCCTGGTAACGGCAGCGGATGCAGTGACCCTGATTAACGCATGGCCACCGCAGGCTTATGATGCCGATGCTGACTTTAACATGAGCGGCACGGTAACCACAGCAGATGCAGTTGTGCTGATCAATCACTGGCCACCGCAGGAAAGTTGTCCGTCAGCAGAAGGTTGTAGTCCGTGCACACCTATTGAGTAATGTTTTTTGAAGAAAGTTTGATTTTTAGTTGTTTTTAAAAGGTGATGTTAATAATTAAGAAGGAGGAAATTATGAAGAAGTTATTAGTGATGTTGGTGATGTTAGGCGTAGCTTCGATGGCTCAGGCGGATTTGATGCTGACCGTCAACGGTGTAGATGCAGAGGGTCAGGTAATTGACCTTATGCCTTCTGACTACATCGAGATTGATGTTGATGTGCCGGCTGGCATTTTTATCGGAACTTACGATGTTGCGCTGGTGCTCAGCAATGGGCAGGCAGAATTTGACCCCATACCTTATTGGGTACCTCCTGAAGGTTTCACTCCAGGTTATTGGGAAGGGATTGCTTTCCCGACAGTTTTTGCCTTTGCACCAAGTACTGTCCAGTCTGCAGACGCTGGGTACGTTAGAATAATGGGTGCCAAGAACTACTCTCAGATGGATGTTGCAATGCCCGGAGATATCATTATGAACGCGCTGATGCTGCACTGTCTTGACGGTACAGATGTTGTTCTCGATCTGGTAGTAGCAGATGCCGCTGGTATGGTTGGATTTTTGGGTTCGCCAGATGTTCCGATTACATATGAGACCGGTCAGGTTCTCGGCAGCGTAACACTTCACCAGATTCCCGAGCCGGCCACACTGGCCCTTCTGGGTCTTGGCGGATTGTTCCTTCGCAGACGTAAACGTGCATAAGATAAGCAACGAAGCTTAAGTTAGTTTTGAGCATAAAAAGAGGCGAGTTTTGACTCGCCTCTTTTTTTCGTTTATTTCGGTGCAGATTGTGTTATAGTTTTTTAGACGCTGATTTCGCAGATTGACGCAGAGAAAAGTAAAAAGTAGAATATGTTTAGACGCTGATTTCGCAGATTGACGCAGAGAAAAGTAAAAAGTAGAATATGTTTAGACGCGCGATTGTGCGGAGAAAAGTAAAGAGTAGTTATGTATAAACATGCCGAGCTTACAGGGAAAATAATTAAAGCGGCGCAAAACGTTCACAATGAACTGGGATACGGTTTTATTGAGAAGGTTTATCATAATGCGATAGTATTAGAACTGCGTAAAGCAGGGTTTGAAGCGGTTTCTGAGAAGCCGATTACGGTGTATTATAATGGTCAGGTCGTTGGTGAATACTTCGCAGATATAGTTGTTGCTGATAAGGTGATATTGGAGATTAAAGCAGTGCAGACACTTAATAGTGCCCATGAAGCTCAACTGGTCAACTATCTAAAGGCGACTAACATTGATGTGGGCTTATTGCTGAACTTCGGGAAATCATTAGAGGTTAAACGCAAGATATTCGAAACAGCCCGTCATAAATCACTTAGACGCTGATACCCGCCTGCGCGGGTAACAAGTTTTGCAGCTTTGCCTTAAAAGAATAAATAATTGAATATCTGCGTTAATCAGCGTAATCTGCGTCTAATAAAGTTGAAGGGATATAATATTATGAAGCATTGGTTGGTATTTTTGGTATGTTGTGTTGTTCTGTTGCAGGTTGCGGGCTGTGAAAGTGCAGGCCGACCGGACAGCAGTGGTGTTGAGGTAACCGTAGAAGATGACGGTGAATTCCCGGAACCTCTGGTTGTTCAGGAAAGCGGTTTTCCAGCGAATCTTGCAGGTACGTGGAAAGCTGATGTCAGTAAATGGTCTATCACGTTAGGTCCGGAGGGAGAGATTATTTCGTCTATAAATGAAGCCGGGATGAATATGGTAATGGCCGAAGGGGGTCTGCTGCAGGAAGGCGGCGGGGGAAACAGATATTTAGTTTTCCAGTTCGGAGATAGTTTTACAGAATATAATCGAGAGAGCCGCAAGCTTACAGCTACGATTAATATAGAGTCTTTGAGTATGGTGTTTCAGGAGCGTATTTTCGAGGGGGATATGAAATATGTTATCTCCGGCAGTATTTCGGATGACGGGAATCGCTGGCTTGCGGATGTTGAAACTTATATGACTTTAGAGAATTTAAAATCCGGTGATAAACCAGCAACGGTCGAGAGACTTCTTTTTAGAAAAGTGGATGTTGATTAGAGCGGGGAAGTTCAATAGTCGTAATATCTGACGCCCTGTGAATCGGTTCCGGGATAATCTATTTTTACAATTTTCGTTGCTGGTTTGTAAACCCATCCTCCTGAATCCGGCGCATCGTTCGGGAAATTTTCATTATCTCCGATGAAGGTAATCGTCCACCTGCCGTTAAAGAGGTTAGTAGGTGTCTTTCCCAGGTATGGTCCGAGATTGTACCCAACGGCGTCGGGTCCGGGCTTAATGTTGCCTGATTTGTCAGTCTGCATTCCTATTTGCATAACAAATTGAAGCGGTGAGGGTGCTTTTGAAGTATCACCGCCGGCATAGCCGGGAGGGACATCATTGTGCTGGGCGGCATAAATTTCGATTGTGTTTCTGAGGATTCTGAGGTTGTCCTCTGCGGCGGTTTCTTTAGCTTTTTGAGTATGGCCGCGGAGGTCGGGTAGAATGATAGCGGCGAGGATGCCGAGAATGGCTACCACTATCATCACTTCTATAAGCGAAAATGCCTTTTTCGTGTTCATTTCAATCTGCCTTCGGCGGACTTTCAGCATAAAAAGTTCTTCTGATTGCGGATTTAGCTGTTTTTCAGCGTTTTGTATTTATAATTCGGAATATTTTTGGGTGAACTTAATTTATAAATTGTTATAGGACGTGGATTGTTAAGTGAGGTGGTAAAAAAGGCGCTAATATTTCAAAAATTTTCCATCTTGCCAGATGGGCATTGGATTCCCGTGTAGTATTCCGTGGTTTTGGTTTCCTGAGGAGTCGAGCAGTGTGTCGGCGGAGTTTTCATCGAGATGCCAGAGTCCTATTGGGTTTAGCTGGCCAGTTGGTCTTCCATAGCTGTGATTGTAGAGGTATTCGAGCTGCTGGATTGTGAGGACTTTGTCATAGAATGCGATTTCATCGATAACGGTATCCGGTATGTAATTACCCTGAGACCAGGCTGCGGTGCCAATATGGAGGTCCCATTGTCCCTCGTCGAGCCAGTCGGGCAGGGGTGGTCTGTTTACGGCCCCGACGTAGTGTGTCTGGTATTCTACTTCTTTTGCATTTACGAAGAGGTCAATGCGTTTGTCTCCGTTATAGTAATCGTAAGTCATTGCAATGAAGTTCCATTTTCCTGTTTGAATTGTTCCCGGCTCAGAGACGCTGTTTGGTATTCCGCCTCCGGTTGAATAAGCTGCCAATACGCCGCCCGGTCTGATGAGCATTGCTCTCTCGTTTTTGCCTATGATTCTGGCATTCATTTGCTCTAACTTAATAGGGTATATCCAGGCGGTATAAGTGAAAGTAAATACATTATTGAGGATGCATCCTTCTGGAGTGTGGATTTTCACATATCCGTTTGCATCGCTGTTGAAGAGCAGGGCTGAATTTTTTTGTTGTGCAGCCCATGGTGCGTTGAAGCCCCAATCCTTAGCGAATAGAGCGTAGTCGTCGAAGTCGATAAAACCATCGGGCTTTAAATCGGCAGGAGAACCGGTTAGAGTTTCCAGCCAATCGTCAAGCAGGTCGTTGAAGTCGAAACAATTAACGAGTCCATCCTGATTGAAGTCGGCTATGCTGGTCAGAACTTCGTCTGCACCGATATCGAGCAATTGTTGTTTGTTTGGGTCGAATGTGTGCGGCCTTGTTTCGTTGTCGATATCTTTTGCAAATTGCGTCGGCAGTGCATTGTTATCAGCGGTGTCTATGCAGTTGGAATAGGGGGTAAGATGATAGTTATTGTTTGGGTCGATAAAGCCGGGGTCGCAGAAGATATTTCCTGTGCCCGAAATTTGTGTTTGGAGACAGGAATATGTCGGCTGGGATGATTGATAGATAGCGGGATGTTGAGGTGCGGCGTTTGCCCAGATGATACAGTTGCTGATTTTTCCCGGGCAGGAATGCAGTCCTCCGGCGCTGATGTCCGCTGAGTTTTCTGCGATAGTGTTGTTAATTATATCGGCATAGCAGTCATAGAGTCCTCCGCCGGAGATTTGGGCATAGTTTTTGGTGACGAAGCAGTTGTAGATTTGTCCGTCACAGTGGTTGAGTCCTGCCCCGGAGAGCCGGCTGGTGTTATTTGATATTTTGCAGTTTGCTATTAGTCCGTCGCAATTGTATATACCGGCCCCTTCGTAAGCGGTATTGTCCGTTATACTGCAAAAGCTTATAGTGGCCCGTGTCCCGTTACCGGTTATTGCGCCGCCTGAGACGGCATTGTTTGCTCCTGTAATTGTGAATCCGGTCAGTGTGCAATTAGAATCTTCGCTGCCGGCAAAAGTGATTACGGGCAGGTTTGTCTCGTTTGCTTCGATGATTGTGTTTTCAATACAGTTGGAATCATTCGGCAGGATTGAACGCAGATAAATGGATCTTCCGTTTATGTTTAGATTTTCATAATAGGTGTCTCGGACAGCTATAATTGTATCATAATTATTAGCGTCATTGATGGCGGATTGTATAGTGAGGTATTGTTTTTTGCTTGTAATATTCCATACGGGCGGCACTTCGTATGCGCCTATGTCGGTTTGCGCTTTAAGAATTCTGGGATTTCCGCAGTAATCCGTTTCGTTTGGTTCCGATGTAAAATTGGGGTCCCCTGCATCTATACAGGGGGAATTGTAAGTTAGTTTTCCAGTGGAGTTCGACTCGTTGATGAAATCGGGGTCGATAGAGATGTTCCCCTGAGTTCCGGTTAAGTCTGTGAGTCCCGAACCGTAGTTTCCCAGTTCGTTATTCCAGACGTTGTTGTATTTTATTGTTGGGTTTGCATCATTTCCTGCGTTGAGTCCGCAGCCGGAGACAGTTGACGATATAATATTATTTTCTATGACCGGTTCAGCTGTTCCGTTGCATTGTATGCCGCAGACCTCGTTACCTATTATTGTATTGTGAGAAATTAGAGGTGATGAGCTTGTGCATAGAATTGCCGGTGAATTTTCGTTTTTATATATGATATTATTTTTTATAACCCCAGCGCTGTTGTAATGGACGCCGATTATTTGGTTTCCGGAGGAATTTAAAGTAATAAAGTTGCGTAATATTTTAGGTTCAGAATAATAATAGACATATAAAGCCGAGCCAGCGCCGGTGTAGTTACTTTTAATTAGATTTTCAATCACTTCCGGACTCGAGAAATATGTTATATGTATGCCCGAACCGATGCCTGAACGGTTGTGTATAACCTGATTATTTTGAATTGTTCCGTTTGACCATTGTCTGATGTGCAGGCCACCGCCATAGGCATCAGCGGTATTATCCTGAATTAAGTTGTTTTTAATGATGGGGTCAACTCCCTGAAAAGCGACGACGGCACCGCCGTCTCCGTGGTCGTTACAGGGGTAATTATTATCAGGCGGGTCGAAACCGTGCTCTATGATGGCCTGGTTGTTAATGAAGGTGTTATCTGTGATTATAGGACTCAAATGTTCCGGTGGGTTGCTGGGGTTATCCGGATTTACAGGGTTTCCATAAACATAAATTCCTCCCCCCTGTCCAGCGGAATTGTTTATAAATATGTTTTTTCTGATGGTTGGTTGTGACATATTGTAACAGAGGACTCCTCCTCCGCATCTGTTCCATCGCAGGCCTTTGAACTTCCAGGATACTGGTATCCAGGAGCCGGTGCCGTTTTTGATTGTAAATCCTTCAAGCACGGCTTGATTGCTTTCTCCGTTCCTGAAAATGACTGCTGAGGCGAAATTCGGGTCCTGAGGGTTGTTTGCATCGATTATTGTATTTGCGATGATATTTGGGTCATTTGGGTCGGTAGAGCGAAGCGTTACAGCTTTTCCGAGGAAATCGATATTTTCCTGATAATTACCTTTGGCTACAATGATAACATCGCCGTTTTGGGCGTTTCCGATTGCGGATTGTATATCAGGATTGCTTTCTGTCGGAACGTGTATAGTTTCCGATAAAACAGGCGTTAGGGTGATAAGGCAAATCAGCACTTCAAATAATCTTTTCATCAACCTTTTTCCTTCTGCAAAACGCTTATTTGCGTATTCATACATTATACGAAAAAAGCCCCCCAATTACAATCTGTATAGCTTTTTCCGGCAGTATGCTTGCTACATCGTCCATAAATGGGTTAAAAAGTAGTTGATTTTTTGAATTTCGGGGTATATCATAAATGGCTCTTTATTGTTTATTAGAAAGGGTAGTTATGAAATATGATGTTGCGGATTTGTCTTTGGCGACGGAGGGTAAGAAACGGATACTTTGGGCGGATAATGATATGCCGGTTCTTTCGTTGATTCGGAAGAGTTTTTCTAAGAGTAAGCCGTTGAGGGGTAAGAATGTTTCAGCGTGTCTGCATATAACGGCAGAGACGGCTAATCTGGCTCGGGCACTGAAGGCGGGCGGGGCTAACGTGGTTTTGTGTGCGTCCAATCCTTTGAGCACTCAGGATGATGTGGCAGCTTCTCTCGTTAAGGATTTTAAGATACCGGTATTTGCGGTCCACGGCGAGAATCGTGCGAGATATTACAGGCATATTAATTCGGCAATAGACCATAAGCCGGTGATTACATTTGACGACGGTGCAGACCTGGTAAATGAATTACATACCCGCCGGCAGAAAGAATCAGAGCGTATATTGGCAAGTATGGAGGAGACAACGACGGGAGTTATTCGTCTTCGAGCGATGGATAGTTCAGGTAAGCTGAAGTTTCCGGTTATTGCGGTCAACGATGCGAAGAGTAAACACCTTTTTGATAATCGTTATGGAACGGGTCAATCGACGGTAGATGGAATTATCCGGGCGACGGACTTTTTGATGGCGGGTCAGAATGTAGTAGCCGCAGGTTATGGCTGGTGCGGTCGCGGCTTTGCGATGCGTGCTCGCGGGATGGGTGCGATAGTGATAATTACCGAGGTTGACCATATCAAAGGCATCGAGGCGGTGATGGATGGATTTCAGGTGATGCCGATGTCGGAAGCAGCGAAAACAGGCGACCTTTTTGTTACTCTTACGGGTAATAAGAATGTCATCCGAGTTGAGCATTTTCGAGCGATGAAGAATGGAGCGATAGTTGCCAACAGCGGTCATTTCAATGTGGAGATAGACATACCGGCGTTGAAGAAGATGAGCAGTCGTGTGAAGCGTAATGTCCGCAACAATGTGGATGAGTATGTAATCAATAAGCGGAAGAGTATTTTCCTGCTTGCAGAGGGCCGATTGATAAACCTTGCGGCAGCGGAAGGTCATCCTGCGAGCGTGATGGATATGAGCTTTGCTACACAGGCACTTGAAGGCGAGTATGTGCTGCAGCGAAAGAGTAAGTTATCCGCTGCGGTTCATAATGTGCCGATGCGTATTGAGGAACGTGTATGTAAGCTAAAGCTGAAGTCGATGTCGATAGAGATAGATAAGCTTACGGAGGAACAGATTGAGTATCTGGCAAGCAGTGGAGAAGGGACTTAACAGCAATATCATATGCGATTAAGGTTCTGATTGGGCACAAGGTAATATTTATACTTGTGCCCTTATATCCTTATGTCTTTGGAGACGAATAAAACGGGAAAGTTACCTAAAGTAGGCAGCAAGTCTTTAATGGCTGTTGGTCCGACGCTTCATTACAGCCATAAAAATGTAGTTCGTTACTGGCTGCTTGGCCTTTTGGTTTTTAGTTTAAGCTGCCTTTTCTGGACCCGGATAGTTAACGGTTTTTTCTGGTCTTTCAGTTTTTCTGAATTATTTTCATTTTCTTCGTGGCGTATAGGGCGTTTTGTTATTGGTGGCGGTAGTATATTTGAGTATCCCTGGCAGATACTTGTGTTGGGAATAGTGATGGGTATTCTTGGCGTGGTGCCGATGCTGATATCTCAGCTAATGAGTTTTCGATATAGCATTCCCTATATTCTTGCGGTTTTCTTTTTGGCGGATTTGAGCAGCTTTGCGATATTTGTTCTAGTCAGTTGTATAGCAGTGGCTTCTCGTCGGCTTCGTTTTCGCTCCCGTTTTACGTCGATAGCGTTATGTATGGCGCCTCAGCTTGTTTACTGGGGTATTTTTGGCGGTAGTAGTGGGGTAGAACCGATCAAATGGGGATTTTCGTTTACGCCCTGGAT
This sequence comes from Phycisphaerae bacterium, assembly GCA_030604525.1. GTDB lineage: Bacteria > Planctomycetota > Phycisphaerae > Sedimentisphaerales > Anaerobacaceae > JAUVVQ01. The sequence continues at coordinate 29,121 of JAUVVQ010000022.1, forward strand.
TTGTGCGTGGCTGGTTGGTCTTTGTATAGCAGGGGTGGTACTTGGTATAGGGCATTATACTCGTTATCGACCTGGTCTTGTCTGGGTAGTCAGCTTGGTATTTTTAGTTGTCGCATTTTTTTTGTTCGAGTGGAAGACAGGATTTGATGAACTTGATTATCAATTGTATGTAGCTAAGAATAATCCTGAGTGGATAAGCGAGTTTCATGACCACGATATTACATCTTCGTTGGATACGACGATTAGGAATCCTGCGGTGAAGAAATATCTTTTTGCGGCCTACTTTTATCCGAAGGATGAGATATTGCTTCGCAAGCAGTTGAAGAGTAAGATTCAAAGCGAGTTGCGTTTTGGTCGTTGGCCAAGCTGGTTTATAGTTCCGGATTCGCTTCGATATCAGCAAAGACGTCGCCGGCTTTTTGAGCAATATGATAAATTTATCAAATTGCATCCGGATAGCAGCCGAATGCTGATAGCTTTATACTATAAAGGGCTATTGAGCGAATACAGTCCTGATATTCCTCTATTGGGCCAAAAGGAGATATTGCATTTTTACAGCGACTATCCGTTTGAGAGGTCAAGAGAGGTATGGTATCGTCTATATGAAGAGTTTCCTGAAAGTCCTGAATCGGCGGAGGCCCGTTGGCGTATAGCTTCTCATTGGGCGGGTCAACTCAGGTTTGCACGTGCGGCCGAGCTTTTGGGTGATGCACAAGAGATGGTGACAGAGCGGTTGTGGTTGTTCTCTGGAGAGGGCGGTGACGAGGATACATTTTTTAGTCCATTTCAGTCGCCGGCGGATTCTGTTATGACGAAATCTAAAATCGAAGATTTACAGCGAAGGATAAAGAAGCTTCGAATGTTGATAAGTGCGGAAAATCGTCTCGGAGGCAAAGAAGCAGAAGAGATACTTGCCGAGTTCGTAATGTTGAATCCTCACAGCGAGGAATATGGTGCGTCGCTTGCGAGGTTACTGGAGTCGACCAGTAAGGGAGGTGGTCTGCGAGACAACATTTTGCTGGCCCAGGCCAAGCTGATAGAGGATGATCAGCTTCGAGCGGAGAAGCTGAATCAATTACATAACAGTTTTAAGGGCAGAGACGGAGGTATTGAATCGCTTTATGAGTTGTCGCTTTTAAAGCGTCGTTTGTGGAGTCAGGTAGATAAAACAGAGCCGGAGCAGAAGAAGAATCGTTTGCTTGAGGCCCGGAAGGTTCTTACAGGATTTATTGAGTTATATCCTGAGAGTATTTTTGCTGAGCAGGCGAAGAAGAATTTAGAAAGCTTGCCGACTGTTGAGTGAGGGTTGTGGCGTTGGCCGATTGTTTGGTTTTTTAGGATACACTTTTAGTTTGTATAGTGACAAGGGGGTATTTGGGTTGACTTTTTCTCAAAATATGTTATCATAAGAATCGGAAATAAGTGAATTTAGCTGGTGTTTTTGGTTTATCCTTTTACTTTATAGAAAGAAAAATGGGAGAAAAGAGCTCGTTTGAAAATTTGTTCGTAATTGTCGTCGGCACCTATGGCGATAGTTTCATTAATTATTTAACGAGCTTTTTGAGAAGATTAGGGATTGAGTTTTGTCTTTGTAAGAATATTTATACAGCAATGGTTAAACTGACACAGAAAGGTGATAAAGGATTAGTCGTATTTGGCCGAATTGAATTGTTGGATAATGATAAAGGCCGTTTTTTCAGCAAAGCGAAAGAGAACGGGGTTTTCTGCTGCTGTTTTACGGAAGGGACATCCTGGCGAAGGCAGAATCGGGTTATCCGTGCGAAGGATGCAGGAGCTTTTGTAATGACAGTTTTCGAGCAAATAGAGGAGTTTTTTGAGAAGATGCCCTCAATTAGTTTCAGGGAATTGCCGGATACAAAAAGGTTTGTTAAGAATCACAGCTTTATGAAAAAGACGTATCAGACGACGCAAGAAGAGCTGGATGCTTTACTGGGGACTTAAATAAATGGTTTCTAAAGGTGATACAGATTTAGCGGGGATTTTGCTGATAGGTGATATCGGTAAGGTTTTCTCAGATACTGATGCGATAGAGCGGAGCGCTTGTGAGGTTTGCATCGATTTGCTGGACGGCATTGAGGCGGCGGCTAAGGGAGAGTATCAAACGATATGCGTTGTTATGGAGGGACACGGCGGGAGGGTTGTTTCTGCAGTTAAGTCTTTGAGAGATGCTAATGCAGAGGCGAAGATTATTCTCTTAGCGCAGATGTATGAGGAGTCTCGGGCAAAAGAGCTTGTCGGCAGTAAGTCTGGAGATGCGAATTTTGCTGACGATTATTTGATTTGTCCTTTGAGAATCTCCTCTTTTTTGGCTGGTTTATCTCGTTTGGAAGAGCGGATTCCGGTTATTCCTGATTCATCTGGTGCTGGAGAGGGCAAGAGAAGTTCAGTTTTAGAATTAGAGCATAGGGATAAGAAGAGCGAGGAGAAGGAAAGGATTCTTGAGAGACTTGCAACCGAAGACGAGTTAACCGGTCTTAAGAACAGGCGATATATTTTTGAATTCAGCAGGCAGATTTTGGAGCGTGCCAAGCGAGAGGACAGCTGGGCGACAATTCTTGTTTTCGATATTGACAATTTCAAACATTACAATGATGTTTACGGTCATTCTGCGGGAGATGAGATACTCAAACAGGCGGCGGTTTTAATGCGCAAGTGCTGTCGAAGTCACGATATTGTGGGTCGCATCGGCGGTGATGAATTTGCGGTTGTTTTCTGGGATGCTAAAACAAGCGAGAGTGGTGCTGCGAACAGTGAGAGACGTTCAGTTCAAACGGAGCATCCCAAAGAAGCCGTGTTTATAGCGAAACGATTCAGGCGGGAGTTTAATAACTCTGAACTGGATTTGTTAGGTCCAGAGGGTAAAGGTGTTTTGACGATAAGCGGCGGGCTGGCCGGTTTTCCGCATGACGGCTCTACGGTGAAGGATTTGTTTGAGCGGGCGGATGAGGCGCTTTTGGAGGCCAAACGGAGCGGGAAGAACCGGATTTATCTTGTCGGTGAGCCGGACAACGATATTTCCGATATCGAGTAGGACTTCAATTATATCATAGGTTCATCCAAAATTTTCTTAAGAATTTCCCCAACGTTCTATAGTATAGGTGCGTCTATATATAAAGGACACACCTGTGAATAGAAAGAGTAAAGACAAGAGGGAATGTGAACGATTGGTTCTGGCGAGCCAGGCGGGCAGGCGTGAAGCGTTTAATAAGCTTGTTCGTATGTATCAGAATCGTGCTATGGAAGCTGCGGTCAGGATTTTAGGTAATGCCGGTGAAGCGGAAGATACAGTTCAGGAAGGATTTGTAAAGGCGTATTTAAATATAGGCAGCTTGAAGCGAGCGGATTATTTTGAATTTTGGCTGTTGCGTATAGTGGCCAATACAGCAATCAGTCAGGGACGGGCTAAAAAATTAAGAAAACAGAGAATCGAATTAGCTCAATATCGTAAAAGAAGACAACAACCTTCGGCTGTTGGGAAGCAGGAAAGCTTCGAGTTAAAGGAAGCGATAGGAAAGGCGATGCTGAAGCTCTCCAGGAAAGAAGCGATGGCTATATCACTTTTTGGATTAGATGGATTTTCGCATAAAGAAGTGGCGGATGTTATGAGCTGTTCGGTTGAAACTTCCAGGTGGTATGTTTTTAGAGCGAGAAAAAAGCTGAAAGCAGAGTTGAAAGAGTATTTATAATGGAAGATGCGGAAAACAAATTGGATATGCTTTTGAATCGCAATGCATCAGAGCAACTGGATGCGGTTGACTGGGATGAGTTGAATGCAGTGATATCAGACAGGTTGGACAGGACAGCGGGAGGGGGCTTAAATAAACGTAGATTTTTGAAGGTCGCATCAGGGCTGGCAGCGGCGGCGGTAATTGTATTTGCGGTATTAGTCTTTTTTACAGACGGACAATCTGATTTAGTCTTAGAGGATGGAAGGACAGCGAAGGTTGTCTTTTCGCCCCGTAAGGGGAAAGCTCTGGTAGAAATGCAGCAGGATGTAAGTAGAGCAAATGTTGCTGTAGTTATTGGTAGCGGCAGACGTGGGTCTGCGCTGGTCGATTTGGTTACAGGCAGTAAGGCAGTTGCCAAATGTGAGGTTGAGATAAAAGATGTTAAAGGAAGAAAGCGGTCAGAGAAAAGAGCGAGTTGGATTATAATCAGCCGGCCAGAGCCGGTATATGCTGATAATGGAGACGTTACGAATGAGATGTCTATGTTGCATTTATTTTAAGTTGTTTTAACGAAAGGGGTTACAAATGAGTATGAGAAATTATCGAAAAGGCTTGGTTTTCTTTGTTGTTTTATTACTTGCTTCAGCCGGTTACGTTTCAGCAGGTGAGCAGGAGATTCAGGAGAAGTTGAATAAAGAGGTAAAGGTAGAATTAAAGGATGTTACCATAGCGGAGGCATTAGATAAAATCGGCGAAGAGGCGGGAGTTGAGATTGAACTTTCAGACGAGGCGAAGTGGAAACTACCGGCGGGAGTAGCGACCAGGATTTCGGTTTTGTTGGAAGGTTCTTTATCAGAAGGGCTTTCTGAAATGCTTAACAGTTTTTTTATGCGATATGCGGTAGGGGATGAGAAGATAACCATATATCCGCAGCAAGTGTTGGAGCGTATCATAGGCAGACCCAACACAAGGCAGTTGGAACTGTTGAAGAAGATTTACTGCGCTCAATTTTCGGTCTCCGGTAGCCCTACGCAAGAAGCGGTATTAAAATTGATTAAGAGTGAACTCGGTGACGTTGTTTTTTCCTCTTATGATATGCCGGAAAAGTTTGAGAAAATTCTTAAGTCTTTAGTTGGTATCAAGACTTCAACGACTTTGACGTTTGCTGTATTATTGGATCAGTATTGTGATGAGACGGGTTTGACCTGGTACATTTCTGAGATGAAATTTCCGACTGAAATCCCTCAAATAAAAGTTGTCAAGGAAGAGGAATTCTGTGAAGCGAGACTTGACCAAATTGTAGATTTTTCCTTTCACAACGAAATCGCAAGGAGTGTTATCGAAAAGCTTGGTGGTATGGCAGGCGTGGGAATTATAGTAAACAGAAACGAACTTTCCTGGTTGGAACAAAGAATAAGTGTGGATATGCAGAATACTTCTATTAGACAAGCGTTGATAAATTTTGTCAACACGATGGATGGAGTTATTAACTTTAGCTTGGATGCAGAAAGCATATATATTCAAGGGCCGAAGCATCCAGATAAGATTACAAGGCCAAGACCATCACAGACAAGACCGACAACAAGAAGGCCGGAAGTCAAAAGTGGAGAATACGTAGGCAAGATAAGTATTCCGATGGAGGGAGGGAAGTATTTCCTTGAATTTATGCTGCGGGAGGGGGATTTGTCGGAGGATTTGAAGGCGCTGCGGGATGAAAAAATAGAAGATATTCTTGGGAAGGCACGAACAGAGAAGGAAGGAGATAGTGAAAAGAGTGGTTCCGATGATTAAGGTTTGTTTTTTATTACGGTGACGTTTGCAAGTCCTGCGAGTTTGTATTTTATACCCCGCCAGGTTATAGTTTTTCCAAATGCGGACGAGATGACCAGGAAAAAGAACAAGAAAGAAAGCGGCCAGAAAAAGATGATATCGAAGATGCGAGCAGCTTTTATATCTTTTCGGTCTTCTTTGAGGATTTTTGCAATCATCGCTTCTCTTAAAATGGCCTGGGTTAGCTGAGCAGCCAGCAGGATGAGTGGGACGATGATGAGCAATTGGGCATATTGGTCTTTGTTTTTTAAAGAGAGGTAAGCAAAGCCAGCAGCGGCAATAGGTGCGGTGATAGAGAATAAGGAGGCGAGCAGTGCGGTAAGCCAGGTTTTAAAAGCGTTTACTCTTGTTATGATGAACTGTCTTCTTGCGAATTCGAAGAGTTTTTCCCAGTTTGTATTTTCATAGGAGGCGGCCAGACAGGCGGGAACGAATGCGACTTTCATTTTGTTTTTTTTAACAGCCCGGCTCAGCGAGAGGTCGTCACTTATCGATTTAGCCCAGAGTTCAGCGATGTTTAGTTTTTTGAAGTTTTTTGCTCTTATGGCCATAGAGCCGCCCCAGACCTGGTTGAATCTGCTGTTGCCGAGCAGTTGAGCGACTTTTGCGTTAAGAGCGGAGAGCACAAGTTCGGTCAGTTTATTATTTTTTGGGATGAACCATCGATATCCGCTTGCCACGCCGTTCCTGGGTTGTCTGAGAGGATAGACTAAGTGACTAAGCCAATCTTTGCTTACACAGATATCCGAGTCTGCGAATGCGAGGACTTGCACATCGTCCGGTATTTGTTTTATGCAATAGAGCAGGTTGTGATTTTTTTGGCTGCAGGCGCCGGATTTTCCAACTCCAGCGACGAGGATTTTGATATCAAGTGCTTTCGAGACCGGCGAGAGATTTTCTTTCAGCCGGCAGAGTATTTTGTAAGCGGGGTCTGATTTTTCTTCTACGACAAAGCGAAGGATGTATTTTTCATAATCCTGTTTAAAGAACGAGGTGATGTTTTTTTCGAAAGCAGGTTCTAATCCTTTGCAGGGTATGCACAGTGCTGCAAATGGTCTGAAAGCGGTGCGTTTTTTTTTGTATTTTTGAAGGTTGAAGCGGTAATTTCTATAGACCAACAGTGGGATTGCCGCCTGTATTATGATGGTAAGCAGTATTATATAATGAAACCATTGCATTTTTTTATTTCCTGGGGAAATTGCTTCTGTTTAATGTATATATACTACTCGGCTTGAATTGTCAAGATATGGCAGAGATTGGGATTATGGCTTTGATTAATTCTTCGGTGGTATAATTTTTTTTCAGGTCGATGAGCATTATGCAGCCGTGGTTATGTTCCGAGGTAAAAATGATGAGGTTTTCTTCCGGCTGGATATACCCTTTTTCCTGTGGTTGATGTGCGAGGATGAAAAAGTCAGCGTGAAGTTTTTGGGACATTTTTTCAAGGAGTTTTTTGTTGTGTTTTCTTCCCCAGGTCAGAAGATATGCGGAGCCGGGTTTTATAAGGTCGTCTATATCGATTTCCCTTTCCAGAACAGAAGGGTCGAATTCGTCAGCCCAGGAGTAGTTTGGTAAAGAATGTGATATAAAGATTTTATTGCAGCATTTTGCAGCCAGTGGTTGTGAGAGCAGGAATTGGGACATTGCCAACTCTATGTCTGTGTAGTCTTCCTGGAATTCTCTTTCCAGGGCTTTACGCATCGACCTGTTCATTTCTTTTCCGTCTTTGATTACTTTGGAATCGGTGATGAAGGCGGTGTCGTGGTTTCCCATAATGAAGTGGACTTGATTTGGGAATTTTAGTTTGTATTTAACGGCATCGAATAAGACTTTGTAAGAAGTGCAGTTTCCCTGCTCGTCCTGGGAGCCGCCATGTATTATTTCCTGGAGGATTAGGTGTCTGTCGGGATTATTTTCGAGTTGTGAAAATTTAATTATTTTTTCGAAATTTCTGCGGTGTCCGTGGATGTCACCGGATATTACGAGAGAGCCCTCTTGCGGCAGGTTGATAATATTGCCTTGGCGGTATGTATCTTCTTTATTGGCTTTTATGCCCTTGTTTAGCAAATCGATTATTGTTTGTGCCATTTTTAAATGTTTTTATTTTGTCACCTAAAATACTGTGTACCATCAGGTCAAGTCTTGAGACGACGGTCATCATATTATCCGGTCTTTTAGCAGGGTCGTCTTCGACGCAATCCATAACAAGTTTTGATAGAGGGATGGGTATTTGTTTTCTTATTTTATGTGGTGGTATTTTTTCTTTTAGTATAATTAAGCCGTGCTCATTTTTTTTGGGAATTAATGTTGGGATAGTTTCGCCGCTAAGTGCCCAATACATAGTTGCGCCGAGGTTAAAAAGGTCTGTTTTGGGGCCAAGCGGGTTTCGTCTCACCTGTTCCGGTGCGATATAGTCCGGTGTTCCCTGGATTCGAGGTTTTATGGTTCCGATTTTACAGCTTTGGCCAAGGTCTATAATTTTAATCGTCCCTGAATTATCCATAAGTATATTGTTTGGTTTTATGTCCGAATGTACATAGCCGTGCTGGTGCATAGCGTTGAGTCCGCTTGCGACCATTCTAAATATAACGATTATATCGACCAGACTTAAGGTTTGACTTTCTTCGAGCGATTTGCCGTCAAAAAGCTCCATAGAAAGGAGCATTTCTTTTACTTTAAACATTTTGCGGATTTTTTTGAGTTTAAAGCATTTTCTCACGTAGGGATGGTTTATTTTTCTGGCAACATCATATTCTGTTTGTATTTGTTCAAAGATTCTTGAGTCCTGAGAATCTTTATAGATAACCCGTTTTAAGGCGACGTTTTGCTTGTTTTGCAGGTCAGTGGCTTCATATATTATAGTTCTGGCACCATTTCCGATACGTTTGATGATGCTGAAGCCAGCTACGTTTAATACACTTTTCGGCATTTTTCCAATTGTAAGAAATATTTATAATAACTTGTTGTTTACTTTATAGATACTTTTAAGGGGGCTGTTGTTCCCCGTTTTCCGTTAAAAATGTTTTTGCCGGCAAAATCGTATAACTTGAGATGAGCCGTAATATCGAGGAGCTTTTCAGGAATTCAATTATTCCTTCGTTGTATCGGCTCATTTAAAGTATGGTCTTGACAAAGTTTTGTAAATTCAGATAATGTTATTATACTGAAGATATAGAGCTTTGTTCTTTGTTTTTTCCCCGATAGCTCAATTGGTAGAGCGAGCGGCTGTTAACCGCTAGGTCGTAGGTTCGAGTCCTACTCGGGGAGTTTGTGGCGATTGGGTTCGATTGGGTTTGTTTTTGAAGCTGTTGCGAAGGGGAATATTGGCATAAGGTTTTATTGGGACAGAAGTTATGAACATTTCGTCTTGTCGGAAATTGGGTTTGTTTTGCATAAAAAGTTGTAAATAATCGCGCTGGTTTCTCCGGCACAGATGACATCCCCGCCCCTGCTTTCGCAGGGGTGACAATCCTGCGCGGGGACAGGCTCCGGGCACGAAGAAACTTAGCCGCAGGGAGATAAAAAAATACTGGAAATATTGAATCCCGCAAAGGCGCCAAGGCGCAAAGA
>JAUVVQ010000069.1 GCA_030604525.1 Phycisphaerae bacterium
AAGCCAATGTGCTGCTCATCGATTCGAACGATATCGTAAATATCACCTGATACCCATTCGGCAGGCAGAAAAGCCACAGCCCATTGAATTTCATCAGCATTAGGAACTTGTGTCGGCAGAAAATCCCGCTGAACAATGCCCGCCATACTCAGCTGTTCCGACAAGTTGTCCACCAGTGCTTCTGCCATATCAAGTTGTTCGGCAAGTTTATTGCCGTGAACATTCAGATTCTGCTTTGGCGGCATAGCGGCTCTTACAGCAATTCCTGAACTTTTTTTGCGATATGCAAGATTGACGCTGATTTTACCCCAGAGCTCATCTTCTGAAATAGACTCAATCATATCAGACATAGAAAAACTAACCTTCGCCGGCGCCAAAGAAAAGCTCTTTACAGGCACTTCCATCCTGTCGCCAAGCAGAATGGCCCCAATATCATGGGCCTCAAGGGACTCGATTATTTCAGCCACTCTCTGCTGCTCTGATACATCCAAGCCTTTAGTATCAACAATAACGGTTCCGACCAGTTCGAGTTGATGAAGTATCCGGGGAAATTTGCAAATTGGCAGTGATAAAAAAGAAAGTTTTTTCTGCCTCAAAAGCCGCTTTACTTCAGGAATCATCTGCTCCCGGTTTGTCAAATACAGAACATCTGTCAGACCATTTATCAGTTTACTAACCTCAACACCATTTGCAGATTCTGCTTTTATCATAGCATTTGCCTTATAGGACTTTGAATTAACGCCTATTCCGGTAGAAATCAGCATAGATAATTTCGTCCTGTAAGAGGGGAAACTTTGTGTTTTTCTTGTTTTTTTGCAGGATAACTTTAATAAAACAGCAAAAAAAATGTGGCTTTATTAATTCAGGTGGGTACAATGTGCCGGAAATCGCAACGGTTAACCCATTATGCGACTTCCTCTCTTCAGTTTCAGATTCAATGTTCTGACCTTATCTTCTATAAAAATTCGTTCTGAAATGTCGCGAGCCACCCCGACAAATGCAAATGCGTTTTCATTTTCATCTCTAATTGCAGAGACAGAAAGAGAAACCGGAAATTCACCACCGTCTTTCCGCCTGTGATATAAGTCAACTTCACGACTGTCCTGGTGGCCGTCTTCTCCATCGGCGCTTTGAGGGCTTTCTCCACTAAGGATACTACTGTGCTTCCCGATAATCTCTTCTTCCTCATATCCGTAAGTTTCACAGAATGCTTTGTTGACGAAGATAATGTTGCCTTCCATATCGGTAATATAAACACTATCATCGGTGCTCATAACAGCACCTGTCAGCAATCGAATTTGCTCTTCCGCTTTTTTATGCTTGATGGCATTTTCAATTGTTATCGGGATAGCTTTAATATAGTTTCGTTCAAAGTCCTTTATCAGATAATCATAGGCTCCGGCCTTCCAGGCTTTGACAGCCACTTTTTCATCACCGATACCCGTAATAAATATAATGGGGGTATCCTTTACCAAATCCAGAATATCAAATGCCGTGCCGTCTCCGAGTGAGTAATCAGCGAGCACAATATCGAACTTCTCTGAACTCAATATGCTCCGAGCTTCTGAAACAGATTCCGCCTCCGTGCAATCATATTGAAGCCCCTCCTCTTCCACGAATCGCGTAAAAGCCTTTCGATAGAGCTCTTCGTCTTCAACCATTAAAATTTTGTATCTTGAATCTTCCATAACCTTGTCCCGCATCCTATAACTCGATTAGGGACCGGCAAAATTAATCATCCTGATTACTTTCACAAACCTTTCATAACTAACTGCCTTAACCATATAACCAAAATCATATCCCGGCGAGCATTTTCAATAAGTAACGTTGGCTTCGAGTTTTGCATCTGCAACCTCCTTCTTTGCCTTCGGTAATGTAAAGAAAAACGTACTGCCCTGGCTTACTTTTGATTGAACCCAGACTTTGCCGCCATATAATTCCACAATTTTCTTTATTACGGTAAGACCAATACCGGTGCTTTCAAATTCATCCTGAGGCGATAACGTTTGGAATATCTTAAAGATTCTTTCGAAATGCCTTTCCTCAATTCCAGGGCCATTATCAGCAACACTAAATTTCCAGAAACCATCCTCTTCGACACAGCCGACTCTAACCTCTCCCTGCGGCTTATCCATATATTTGACAGCATTGCTCAGCAGATTCTGGAACACCTGCATAATGCGGGTCTTTCCACATTCAACTACAGGCAACTGGTCTTCGACCGTAATCGAAATATTTTCCGCAGGAGCAACCATATCAATAACCTCCCCAACAAGCTCATTCAAATCCACCCGAACCATTTCTTCTTCAACACGTCCGACTCTGGAATATTGAAGCACCCCATCAATCAAATTGTGCATCCTTTTGACCTGTACCAAAAGCGACTGAATTTGTTTTTGACCCTCCTCACCAAGCTTGTCTGAATAATCAGCCAATAACCAGTCTGACAATGCTTTAATACCCCACAGCGGTGCCTTTAAATCGTGTGAAACGATATATGCAAAATCCTTTAATTCCTGATTAATACCCTCCACTTTTTTATTAATGTCTTTTAATTCCTGTATAAGTATAGCCTGTTTTTCTTCTGCCTGCTTGCGCTCGGTGATATCGCGCGTAACCGCTATTATGTAGTCTTCTTTTTCCTGACCCACAAGTTTCAGACTTGTCTCAACGAAAAACATCGTCCCGTCCTTGCGCTTATGTCGGCCTTCCTTAATAATATCTCCCTCGAGTTTGAGCTCTTTGACATAATTCTCCCATGACAGGTCATCCTTTACAGACTCCTCGATGTCTTTAACGGTCATATCGAGCAATTCTTCACGTGTATATCCGAGACTGTCACACGCCCTGTCGTTTACATCCACAAAACGACCCCACTTGGGCTCTACAGCAAAAATACAGTCATTTGACCTGTTTATCAAATTTCGAAATAATCGCAGCTTTGTCGCCGCCTGTTTGCGTTCTGCAATACTGCCCAGCCGTTCAGCAACCGCATCCAACAAATCACGCTCTTCCGTAAGAAACGGGACCTGCCCGCTGTCAGTTTTGTCTTCAAGACAATAAACCTCAATAGCTCCTGCCTTTTCTCCATGCATCTTAATCTGTGCATACTGACTCACTTCACTTTTATGGAAATTATCCGTCACATATTGCACCCCATCAAAAGTAATTCTTACGCAGGTAACTTTAGGAAACCGATATGCGTTACGAATCAGATTGACCGTTTCCTGAAATATTTGTTCCAGTGAAATTTGCGGCGGCTCAACAAGTCTGGACAGCCCATAAAAACAACTGAGCTGTTTAATGCGCTGCTGCAAGCTCCTCTGGATTACCGGCTGCAGCGCAATCTCATCTTTGAGTATCGCATTGGCGGATTCCAGTTCCGCTGTGCGCTGAAGCACCTTTTTTTCAAGAAGTTCATTTGATTCTTTGGAGCCCAACTTCTTTGTGCCCGTTTCATCTCCTCCTGCCCTGGTGCTTATAACAGGTTTAAAGATATTTCTATAGAAAACATACCCAAGAATAATTGCCGCCAGCAGGACAAGAAAAGTAACAACTGTCTTTCCAAAATCCCTGAAGTTATATTGTACCAGCCAGCAGACGGTAACAATAACTACAAGGAATATCACCACCGTAGCAATCTTTTTGCTTGTGTTTGTTATCTTCATCTTTTACTTACTGTACAGCTCGGGGACTAATCCGGGCATTAATAGAAACAGACTCCTGCCACAAATCGAATGACAAAGCCAACAACCACAGACTGTCCTCCAATTGTGTTATAGGACTTATAATTAACAGTCATTCCATCAGAAATCTGCATAAACAACTTCGGCCTGTTCGGGGGGGCACTTTGTGTTTTTTTGATTTTTTTGCTTCTGTATATTCCAGGTGTTTGAAAAGAATTGTTGTTTAAGGGATTTGGTATTTTATCTGACCTAAATTTATCAGCCGGCAAATATCGCCGAGCCGATGCGAAGAATGGTAGCCCCCTCTTCAACAGCTATTTCGTAGTCCGAACTCATACCCATACTCAGTTCAGTAAACTCAGGGGAGACTATTTTCTCGCCCTTCATCTCAACAAATAGCTCTCTTGTTCGCACAAAACAGGCACGAACAACATCCTTATTATGCGTCAGCGGCGCCATCGTCATCAGTCCAACCAGCTTCAAATTTGGCAAGGTTACTATCTGCTCGGCCAAATGCGCCGCAGCTCCCACAGGAACACCATATTTTTGCGGCTCATTCGAGGTGTTGACCTGCAGGAGTACCTTAGGAGACAAATTCAGCTTTGCTGCCGAAGCATTTATTTCCTCAGCCAATCGAAGTGTGTCAACCGAATGTATCAGAGAAACAATAGGTAAAACATGGCGGACTTTATTACGCTGCAGATGGCCAATCATATGCCAATTAACCTTTTTGGGCAGAGAAGATTCGTCATCGACCTTTTGCAAAAATTCAGCCACCTGAGCGGAAACCTTTCTGAGCTGCTGAACCCGGTTCTCGCCAAGGTTGACAAAGCCCAAACGAACGATTTTTTTTATTGCCTCGATAGTAACAGATTTGGTCACGACAACGAGTTTTACCTCGGTTGTATCTCTGCCGACACGTTCGCAGGCGGAACTAACAGTATCTCTTACCCGTTCTATTCTTTCGGCAATCTTTGCCATACAAATGCAATTATGAACACGATTGAACAATAAAAACCAGAATCACATATAACAATGTTTTTACATTATCAATTTATGGGTGTTTCTGCCAGCACAAAAAAGGTCAGGGCAAAAATTTCGATGTATTTTTTAACTTAAATGGGAGATACTTATTGACCACAAAATCCAGACCGTGTTTGGCAAAGGCCTGCTGTTCAACACGAACACCCATTTTCAGCATTTGATTGATTGCCTTCTGCCAGGGCTTGTGATGCTTTACGAAAGGGTCGTTGCGAAGCGCATCCTTGGCCCTTTTTATGTCCACTTCCTTGAGCGGATGCGTCGGCAGTTTATAGGTTACAATATCCTGGGGGGTTACTCCGAGGAACCGCACCGAAGGAACGCAGAAAAATCTGTTCAGATGTGCCGCATTGCCTGAGCCAACTTTCAAGGTTCTATAAATATTGAAATACCCGTAAGGGTCGCCATCAACAAAGGCGTAAACAGGAATTTTTAACTGCTCAGCCAACCTTCTTATAAACCTGCGGCAGGCCCGCGTAGGTACGCCGCCCATACTGACCAAAATACATTTTGCCCTCTTCCAGTAATCGTATTTGACCAGTCTTTGAAACATACCCGCTGTTTCGATAACAAGAACAAATTTTGCCTGACTCTGAAACTGCAGGTTTTCAACCTCCACAGGTATCGAATAAGCACCGGAGCCGAATTTTGTGCAATCAATCTTGATTTTTTTGCCTTTGGCGTCGGTGTCGATAACAATTAACCTGCCTGCTATGTCGCCCCCCTTTTCTTCGGGTGTAAACCGCAATTGTTCACGATTGACGCCGAACATTGCTTCAACATCGTCCATAATGGTATCCGACTCTGACTGCTCCGAGAAACCGGCCTTGCCCCAGTTTTTGGAGATATAGTAAGCCTCTCGTTTCGTGGCCATATCATTCGCTTCAATCAATTCCTTTGCAAGCGACATCATCTTAAGGGTTTGCGCGAAAGTCTTTACCGTGCTTACAGTTAAGGTACGCTGCTTGTTCTTGCCAAGCATCTCAAAATAACCGGTTTTGGCCTGATATTTAACGTTGCTTAAGGAACGAACGGGCGTAACCATTGTGGGGCTTTTACTCCTTAATATCTTTGCGTGAATATCTTTAGCACTATCAACAATTTTTTTTGCTACTGGAACTGTTCTTGGCCTTGCCATTGAAAAACTCCCAAAAAAACGATTTTTTCAAGTTTATCGGTCATAATCTAAGCCGGAAAGCATCAAATTTCAAGCGTTTTTGCCCAATGATTTCCGCTTAAAAATTGAGATGGTGCAAAAAAAACGTAAAAAAACGATTTTTTACTTGCATTTTATCACCAAAAGTTGTATATTGATTTTACCAGGGTTAGGTAAATAAGGGGGGGCAATGTCCCCCAAAAAATATTTTTTTCTTTTTTTATTTGACAGTGTTTTTCGAAAAAGTTAGTTTTTTTGCATACTTCTTGAAGTAGTGAAGCAATGCTGCTTTTAGCAGCTCACGAACCTCGGCGAGGCAGCGTGGTCCACCGGTTCCCCCCCCAGCCGGTCCCACCACCTCGCCTTTTTTTCGCGCACACTGTCGGCGCCGAGTCATACATAAAAAAAGAAGGGTTTATTCCCCACGAACCTGGACCATTACTTTCCTGCTGCGGGGGCCGTCAAATTCACAGAAAAAAACCCCCTGCCAGGTGCCCAGGGCAAGCTTCCCATCCTTTATCAGGATTTGCTCACTGCAGCCAACCAGAGAGCTTTTGCAATGTGCATCAGAATTGCCCTCAAAATGTTGATAGCCCGGGCGGTGATGAGGTATCAATTCAGCCAGTGTAAAAAGTATATCGTGCACAACGGAAGGGTCGGCATTTTCGTTGATGGTAATCGCCGCTGTTGTATGAGGACAATAAACTATTACATCAC
>JAUVVQ010000007.1 GCA_030604525.1 Phycisphaerae bacterium
CATAGCTGAGGCATATAGAAATGGCGACCTTGAAACACTGAAGAAATATATGAAGCAAGCAGAGAGAGAGGAAAAGATTACTAAAGAGACACCGGAAGAAAAACTCGCCAGATTGAAAGAAGAATACAAAAACGTTATAGATATCATTGCGAAACTGCGTGCTGAACTGGAGGACTTAAAAGCGAACGAAACGTACAAATTAAAGGAAAAAGTAGACCAGGCCAAAAGGGAGAGAAGAGACCTCTTACAAGAACTTGCTGCCGATATAAAAGAGGAAATTGCCGAGAACCAAGCAAAACTTGATTCCCTTGTTGCTGAGTATAAGAAGATAATTGACCATGTAGCGTACTAATATGGCTAAACACGAAAAATCCATTGTTAAAGGTTCAAATGCCTTGACGCGGTTCGACCCAAAGGGACGAAAGGAGCTTGTGGTTAGGGCACTTAACGCCCTAACTGAAGTTAAAGATGCCGATTTCTATTTCTTCAAAGGCGAAGAACATAGAGGGCAAGGGCAGCTGAAAATGGCGATTGGGAACTACGAAAAAGCCTTGCAGATTGACCCCGAACACGAGGATTCGCTCTTTTGGATGGGATGGTGTTATGAACCCACAGCCGAAGGTCGGACGGGTGATGATATAGAACTGGACAGTACTATTCGACACGAAAAGGCAGCAGCAGCATATCAAAAGCTGATAGCAATAAAGGAGAAGAAAGATAGCATCTGGTGGTGGGGTGACTACGTTATGTACTATAACCTCGGTATCTCACAATTTAATCTATGTTTATATGAAGAAGCAATAGAAAGTCTTGGGCAAGCCATAGAATTGAATCCAGAGCATGCTAACTCATATTATGAGCTCGGTTTATCCCAAGAAAACCTTGGAATCTACCACTTAGCATTGGAAAATTTTGAAACATGCCTTAGCCTTAATTCTCCCAAAACCTCAAGCCCGCCAGAATGTATAAAATATGTAAGATACCGAGTAGAACAGCTGAAAGGGTTATTAACAGATACATATTTTTTCAACATAGGCTATAGGTTCTGGAAAAAGAATGAATACAAACAAGCGATAGAGTGCTATGGTCGAGCCATTAAATTGAATCCAAACTTTGCCGATGCTTACTATAATCTGGCTTTAGCACAGGAACAAATGGTTGAGACTACTTATTCTCAACCGGTTCTATTCAACGAATCCGATTGGAAAAAGTCCATATATGAATTACACCGTAGGACTTTAGATAACTTTGAGAAATATCTGAGGCTTGGAGACCATGAAATTGCAGAAAATGAGCAATTCATAACTTACGCAAATCAAAAGGTTAATGAACTAAAGAAGATGCTTGAGAAAGCTGATATTGAATAGTTTTGGGAAGAGTTCAAGAATGAACAAAAGTGTGTTGGATAAACGGCCACACTTAATTCCGTCTTTAATTGCAGCTGCAATGTTGCTTGGAGCATTAGCTCGCTGGCCTTATGGCTATTATCAACTGCTTAGGTTTATTGTCTGTGGTGTTGGTGTGTATGTAGCTTTCACGGCTTACAATTGGCAAAAGATTTGGGCCGTATGGCTGTTTGGTTTTGTTGCCCTTTTGTTTAATCCTTTGATACCAATACATCTGACTCCTGAGATTTGGCAACCGATAGATGTAGTTTGTGCTTTATTGTTTGTTGCTATTGCGTTTATCTTGAAAGAGCCAAAAGAAGAAGAACAGGAAGGGGAAAAGTCATGAACCTGCGGCTTCCAAAAGAAATAGAACGGCATGTCGCATCTTTGGTACAGATATACAAAATCAAAGGTAAGAACTTTATTCAACGGCTCCTTGCCAATGCTATAATTACCATTGAACAGCACAGTTATGATGGCTGGGATGGAGGACAGTATGGTTTTCTTTTACATTTACAGGTTCCAGACATTATTTTCGCACAACTTGTTTCTGTCATTACAAAAAACATATCTTTTTCCTGGAATGCGGATGTTGATAGTTGAGTAGGAAACTTGTTCTCAATCCCGACAATCCTTTTTTATAATTGTATACGGATAAGTGATGAAGTAAAGGGGAAAATGCAACGAAAGAACCCCCGAGGCAGGTCTCGGGGGCTAAGCATAAAAGATAAAAACAACCCCCGAACGGCCTTCGGGGGATAATAATATCAATCCTTCGAAGGTTCGCCTACGGCGAATCTTACTCCCTTTCGATTTTGAGTTTGGATTGAGATTGCCGCGTCGCTTCGCTCCTCGCAATGACATTCCGTAGGAAAGCAAAAACTCCCGAACGGTTCTCCTTCGGCGAATCTTCGATATTTGAGTTCGGGGGCTAATGAGGTAAGCAGGAAAGTGGTTCTCGAGCCCGACAATCCTTTTTTATAATTGTATACGGATAAGTGGTGAAGTAAAGGGGAAAAAGCAACCCACAGTGTAAAACTGTGGGCTAAGCATTAACAAAACACCCAGAGGGTGTGTGGAGACGGTGGTAAATAAAACCCAGATGGCGTGGAGCCGGGGCTAAATGTAAAAGATAACCACCGGCGGTCAATTTTTTGCATATAGGGTGTTTTTCAAAGGCATTTTCGGCCTCTCGGTTTTTTATTGACAGGACAGGGGTTTTTCTGTATTATAAACAGAGCTTAACTGCTTGTCTCTTTTGATGTTAACTAAGAAAGTATTACAGTTTTGAAAGCAGGGCGGTATAAACTCGGCAAAATGTATTTTACTTATTTTGAAAAGTAAACGTATTTTGGAGAAGGTTAGATGTTTAAACGAAAAACCCTTACGGTAAGCTTAATTCTGTCTCTTTTTGTGAGCAGTGCCGGCTTTGCTCAAGACCTGGAAGATAATTGGAATGATTTTCTGCATTACATAAAGATTGGACGCTTTGATTTAGCAAAAGGATATGGCAAGGTTGTAATTGACAGCAATCCGGCGGCGGTAAAACTGCTCGAACTCAGCGAGCAGAATCCAACTGGTTTTGCTTTTTTGCAGAAGGTTAATGAAACCGCACCTGATGCGGAATTGGCGCAAATGACCGGGACAATCCTGAACATTATCGAAAAGGGGAGATTTCTTCGGCGCTCTGATTCAGCAATTATCGCACAGGAAGTCAGGAGATTGAACTCTACCGAGCGTGGTCGTCTTCTTGCAGCCAAAAGACTCAGGAATTCCGGTGAATATGCTATCCCCTTTATGGTTGATGCCATATCAGATTCGGCACGAAAGGAAGAATTAGCCAACATTGTCTGGGCACTGCCCAAAATTGGCAAGGATGCGATAAGACCTTTAGCTGCCGCCCTTAAAACTGATGATGTGGCTACAAAAGCGGAAATCATCAAGGCTTTAGGGCAAATAGGTTATCCCCAGTCACTGGCGTATCTTAAATATGTTCTCGAAAATGAAAATTCTCAACCTTTATTCTCCCTGGTAAAACAAAGTATTAACCAGATAGACCCGGCGGCAATAAACATTTCCGCCGCTGAACTTTTCTACAAGTTAGGTGAAAATTATTATTACCATACCCCTTCTTTGACACCGTCTGATGAGTCCGATTTTGCAAACATATGGTTCTGGGATACAAACGGGCGAAAACTTTTTAGAGAAGAGGTTGCCATAGAATATTTCAATGAGCTAATGGCGATGCGATGCTGCGAATGGTCATTAAAAGCCGACCCAAATTTCTCAAACGCAATCGGACTCTGGATTGCCGCTTCCTTTAAAGCGGAGTCAACAGGTATTGGAATGCCCGAATATTTCGGCCAGGGGCATCCCTTCGCTATCGTATATGCGACTACCGCTGGACCCGAATATGTACATCAAGCTCTTGCCAGAGCGCTGAAAGATGGAAATGCTTACGTGGCTTTCGGGGCTGTAAAGGCACTGGCTGCTAACGCCGGCGAAAAATCCCTTTTTTATCGAGTGGGTGCAAAGCAGCCACTGCTTGATGCGTTAACGTTTGATGATAAAGCTGTAAGATATACCGCAGCTATTGCTATTGCTGCAGCAGGTCCAAAAGAAAGCTTTGACGAAAGTCGTCTTGTGGTAGATAACCTGGTGCAGGCACTGGCAGAGACAACAGAGCAAAGCACACAAGATAGAGGGCTTTGGAACCCGAATATGGCGGATGTTTATGCCAACCAGGCGGCGCAGGTTATGTTTAACCTGGCACAGACACAGAATCCTGCTATTGATTTATCTAAAGCTCTTGAACCTCTTATAAATGCGAGCAAGGACCAAAGGCGACGAATCAGAATCCTCGCTGCTCAAATTTTAGCCCGGCTCGATGCTCCACAGGCACAAGGAGCTATTGCTCAAATGGCGCTTTCCGAGAATAACCCTATGGATATTAGAATTGCCGCCTTTGACTCGCTGGCACTCTCAGCGAAAATAAATGCTAATTTACTAAGTGACGATACCGTCGATGTTATTTATTCTTTGATTGCTTCATCTGAAGCCAATAGTGATTTGAGAAGTGCTGCAGCGGCTGCCTTCGGTGCTCTTAATTTACCCAGCCGAAAGGTCAAAAATCTTATACTCGACCAGGCAAAAAGCTGACGGCAGCTGCATCATTTGTGCAGCTTGCTGTGTTCCGGCGATTGTTTAAGACATACGGCATGTATTTTCTCTAAGCACCTAAGGATTTTTACACTTAAGCTCTAAGTTCGTTCTTATAAGGAATCATAGTTTGGTTCCGGCGGAGGGCCCAACGGTTTTTGTTTTTCCGCCTCTTGTAGGATGCCTTTTTTGTCAGTAGGACTCTCTATTTTGCCTGGTAGAGTCCTTGTTTTTTTCGCTTTTTCTTCTTCTTGCTTTGACCGAACCTTTTTAAGCAGTTCATTTATAACATCCTCTGTGCGGTGTACATTACCAGATGAGCCGGTAAAGGTATTAACGAAATCTCCCCACCAAAGCAGATGTGTGGCCTTGCTGGCTTCAGAATAACCGGTAAATCCAAGCTCTTTTACGAAGTCGTTTTCGTAAACAGGCGTAAGGGTAATTACTAAGCTGACAAAACTCCAGAGCAGCATACCGGTTAAAAAACCTAAAATGGCTGCACCTAAACTATCTAATATCTTGGGTAAAATGACAGTGAACTGGCCAATCAGGAGTAATGATGCCAAAGATTGTAATATTGTGAAGACAATTGTTGAGGTAATCAATACAGTCATAGCGATGTGTAAACTTGTTTTTTCAAGCAAAGGGAAATATTCAGTAATTGTTGGCCATAAGAAAATGCCCAGATATAGGGAAATCACAATATTAAAAAGGATGACCCACATATCGTAAAAGCCGCGTCGGAACCCATAAAACGCAAACCCCAAACCAATGAGTATTCCTATCCAATGTGCCATTATTTATCCCACAACCCTTTTTAATTCCGAAAGACTTGTTATACCGGATACAACTTTCTTAAGGCCTTGTTTATAAAGATTTGATTTACCCTTTTTATCCCCGGTTCTTCTTAATTCAGTTATTAATATTTTATTATTAGCAATTTCTTCTTTCATTTGGTCGTTAAGAAGCAGTATATCAAAGATTGCGAATCTTCCTCTGTAACCCGTATTGTGGCACTCTTCGCAACCCACCGCCTGGTACACACTGCGGTAGTTCACTTTCTTTTTACGAAATTCTCGAATTTGAGCGGGCGTAAGCTCCGCCGGAATCTTGCAATGCTCACAAAGTCGTCGAAGGAGGCGCTGAGAGATTAAAAGATTTAGTCCAGAGGCCATCAACAGTGATGAGACTCCCAAATCCAGCAACCTTACAAGGGCGGTAGCGTTGCTGTTGCAATGTAAAGTTGCTAACACAAGATGACCTGTTTGAGATGCTCGCAATGCTGTCGCCGCTGTCTCTTCGTCCCTGATTTCTCCAACACAAATAACATCCGGATCCTGCCTTAGTATGCTTCGTAAAGTTTTGGCGAAGGTGATTCCCGCCTTGGGATTGACTTCTATCTGACTTGCGTTAGCCAGTGTATATTCAACCGGGTCTTCCACCGTGATGACATTTCGGGTAAATAAATCAATCTGATTGAGCATAGAATATAAGGTTGTTGTTTTGCCGCTGCCTGTAGGCCCGCACATTAATATCATTGAGGAGGGTTTTTGTATTTCTTTCTCGACAATCACCTGCTGTTTTTTAGTTAAACCAACACTATCAAGGGTAAACAATCCGGCTTTTTGGTTAAGGATTCTTATAGATAGTTTTTCTCCATAAACCACTCCCGCACTTACAACGCGGAAGGAAACGCTTCCGCTAACAGTATTGGCAACAAATGCTCCGTCTTGAGGCCTTCGTTTTTCTGCAATATCCATATTAGAAATGGCTTTGATGCTGTTGATAACCGCTTGGCTTGTTTGCATCTCCATATACTCCATTGTTCTGAGCATACCATCAACCCTGAAACGCAACTCGTGAGTTGAGTTATCTTTAGGGTCTATTAATATATCGCTGGCATCCTCCTGCAGTGCGTCAAAAATAATGTCTTTGGTTAAATTAAGAATATGAGAGTCTCTTCCTTTACCTTTACCATGTCCGTATATCTCCTTGATATTTCTTCCTGAAGAATCGAGCAGCTCTATCATATCTTCACCCTTGCGCCCGCTAAATGTAGCGGAACGAATATGATTAAAGGCCGCTGATACTCTTTCCTGTATTATAGCAATCACGCTCCGTTCATCTTCAGATTTATGCTTGCATACATCGACTATTAAAAGCAGTAATATGAGAAGGGGGCCAAAGATTAGCGTAAGAAAACTTGCTATCGGCCTGCGTTCTTTTACAACGAGTACACTGAATTGGACACGCTGTGCAAGATAAACACAAAGATAAAACCATCCTATAAGAAGCACAAGTTTGATAGGATTAAAATATAATGACATCGCCGAAAAACCCTATTTAAAAAACTAATAAGTTTTACGATAACCATATACATAACTTAGTAAATCATCAGACTAACAACAGTAATACCATATTATATGAATAATAGGGAGTAACTTCCACAATCCTTTGTTTTTTTTCCAGGATACTGGGTGATATAAAATGGTTTCCTTCGTATGGAATACAACCTGCAAATCAGAGCACTTAGGACGTGTAAAGAAATTATCTTCCATTTTTGGCTGGCTGTGGCTTCGGCTGGCGGCGTCAGTATAATTCGGACTACCAACCAGTAGGTCTGCATTTTACTTCCTTGCCAGCTTTGTCCTCGCTCACCCAAAAACGAAACCTAATTTATTTACAAGTCCTTATTGACGATTCTCTTCGGAAATGTCTCTTATCTCGGCTTCAATATCTTCGGTGCTGACTTCAGAAGCTGCTATTTCGGTATCATTTTTTGCATACTGTCTGGGTTGCGATTGTTCCTTATGCTTATCAGGGACTGCTATCTTATTTGGCTTGCCGTTGATTTGAAACACAAATGAAAGGGTGCCTATGTTTAGGGAATCACCTGCTTTTATTTTTGCTTCATTTATTTTTTTGCCGTTGACTTTGGTTCCATTCCGAGATTTCAAATCTCGTATTTTCAGCGAGCCGTTATCAAAGTTTAATTGGCAGTGTCTTTTGGAAACAGTGGTAAGAGGGATTCTTATGTCGCATTCTCTGCGGCGGCCGATAACGGTAATGGTATTATTCAAAGCAAAGTTTTTCTGCTTACCGCTTTTTGTCAGTAAAACTAAGTTTACGTTCATCTCCTTCTCTTTACATTATAATTATTATCAAACTTATTATACTAATAATTGTAGCGTCTAACAACCTCTAATTTGAGCTAAAGCAAGATTGCTTAGTTCTTAGACGTATAGACATAACATATAACTCTTTGCCAACAAAGAAGTTATGGGGACGACGGACATTCGATTATTTTACGTGATTTTTATGATATTCCTTGCAAAAATGCTATCGATTACAGGTTGTAGTCTTTCTGAGTGATGCCGGCTTGACAATTCACATCAAACAGATATATTGATAGTCAATGATATTATAAAATGTTTCTTAGTTGTAATTTATTAATATTTTGTGTTAAAATCTGTTTCTGGATTTCGATTACAATTGTGTGAAAAACCATTTTGGTTTTTTCTGAAAGGTCGTAAATAGTTAAGGTTAGGTGACACCGGTAGACTTTATGGTAAAAGTAACTCTGCCTGACGGCAACTCGTTAGAAGTAGATAAAAGCACAACAGCAAAGCATGTAGCTGAAAAAATAGGCCCCGGTCTTGGGAAAGCTGTTATAGCGGTTCAAATAAATGGCCAAATAATGGACCTGTCATCAAGAATCGACTCTGATGTTCAAATCGAATTTATTACCCTTAATGACTCAAGAGGCCTGGATATTATGCGACATAGCTGTTCGCATATAATGGCTGAAGCAATATGTTCTATCTGGACTGATGCCAAGCTGGTATATGGGCCTGCTGTTGAAGACGGCTTTTATTACGATATTGACCTCGATGAAACTATTACGCCGGATGATTTCCCTCGCATTGAGGAAAAGATGAGAGAAATCATAAAAGAAAGCAACCCTTTTATAAGAAATGAAATGAGCAGGGCACAAGCCCTCGAGAAAACTGCCCCAGACAAATACAAGACCGACAATATCAAACGTGCTGACAGTGATGTAATTAGTTTCTATTCACAGGGTAACGGCTTTGAAGACCTTTGTCGTGGGCCACATATACCGGACACCGGAAAAATTGGAGGCTTCAAGATTATGTCCGTAGCCGGTGCTTATTGGCACGGGGACCCAACTCAAAAAATGCTGCAGCGGGTTTATGGCACCGTCTGGCCAACAAACAAGGAACTTAAACAGTATCTGCAAAGACTTGAAGAAGCAAAGAACGCGACCACAGGGCACTGGGTAAACAGCTGGACTTCTTTAGCTTTCACGATGAAGGCCCCGGGTTTGCCTTTATGCATCCGAACGGAATGATTATCTGGAACCAAATAGTGGATTTCTGGAGGGAAGTGCACGAAAAATATAATTACAAGGAAATAAAAACACCAATCATACTTAATGAAGACCTTTGGCATCAAAGTGGACATTGGGACAATTACAAGGAAAATATGTATTTTACCAACGTTGACGAAATCACCTACGCAATAAAGCCAATGAACTGCCCGGGTGGATGTCTTGTTTATAAAAATAATCAACACTCTTATCGTGAATTCCCGTTGAGAGTGGCGGAATTAGGTCTTGTTCACAGATATGAAGCCAGCGGCGTTATGCATGGACTTTTCAGGGTTAGACAATTTACTCAGGATGATGCTCATATCTTTTGCACCCCGGACCAGATTGAAAACGAAATATTAGGTGTGATTGACTTGACTTTTGAAATATACCGTGCCTTTGGCTTTGAGGATTTCCACATAGAGCTCTCGACAAAACCTCAAAAACACATAGGGGAAGATGAAATCTGGGATATTTCTACAAACGCACTGCGAAACGCTCTCGCTCGCAAAAAAATAGATTACCAAGTGAATGAGGGCGACGGTGCTTTTTACGGTCCGAAGATAGATTTCCATATTAATGATTGTCTGAAACGTTCCTGGCAACTTGGTACTATTCAACTGGATTTCTCAATGCCACAGCGATTCGGGTTGGTTTATACCGATAAAGATAATACCGAGAAAACACCGGTTATGATTCATAGGGCAGTTTTAGGTTCTTTTGAAAGATTCATAGGCATTTTAATCGAACATTATGCCGCAGAGTTCCCACTCTGGCTGGCTCCGGAACAGGCAAGGATTCTTACTATCAGTGAGAAAACAAACGATTATGCTGAAGGAGTATACAAAAGACTAAAAAATGAAGGTTTAAGGATAACCTTAGATGTCTCAGACGAAAAACTAAATGCAAAAATTGCAAAGGCACATGCTCAGAAAATACCATATATGCTGGTAGTCGGTCCGAAAGAAGCACAATCCAATACTGTAAACGTTAGAATTCGGAAGACAAATATAACCAAATCTGCATCACTCGAAGAATTTATCGAGATTACAAAACGAATAATTGCCGATAAAAACATTGAACTTGACTTTTAATTGATATGGTCATTAACAGACTTATCTGAATTGTTGAATACTCAAAATAGAAAGGTAAGGTGACACAAAATCAGGAAGCAACGTTTAAAGGTAAATGCGGGAATTAAAGCTGCGAAAGTTTGTCTTATAGACGAAAATAAAGAACAGATAGGTATTGTTACTAAGAGAAATGCTCTTGACAAAGCAGAAGATGTTGGTCTGGACCTGGTTGAAGTGGGACCAAAAGATGATCCCCCGGTATGCCGGATTATGGATTATGGGAAGTGGTTATACAAACAAAAGAGAAAAGTACGAAATTCGCATAAGCATAGCCAGAAGAATACTCTAAAAGAAATAAGACTACGCCTGGAAACTGAGGACCACGACCTCAGCGTAAAATTAAATCATGCCCGCGAATTTTTACAAAAGGGTCATAAAGTCCAGTTCACTATACAGTTTCGCGGACGACAGATGCTGCATACCGACCAAGGATATAAGATGATGGACAAAATCAAAGAACAACTGGAAGATTTATCTAAGGTACAGAGCCCGCCTAAAAGGTCTGGAAAGAGAATGATTTTGGTACTGGCAATGAAATAGTTATATGATTTGGCGGATTGGCACCTGATGATAAGTTCTCTTCAGGCCTGATACTATTCATTTTTCCTTATACAGATGTCATAATTTGTATATCTTTTCTTTACAAAAAAAGTTGATTTACCTAAGAATAAAAGCTTTTGTGGTCTGTGAAAATTGGACATCCCAATCATATTTTTTGTTTTTTCAATAAATTCCGTCTATATCATTGACCTAAAGCTGCAAATATAGTAAATTACTGCCTTTATATTTTCGAACTAAGTCTTGAGGAAGTTAAAATATGTTTAAACCGAAAACACACAAAGGACTCAATAAAAGAGTTAAAGTTACTGCTAAAGGTAAAGTCAAGAGCAAGCACTCTTTTGGCGGGCATCTTATGAGCGGCAAAAGCGCCAAACGTAAAAGAAGGATAGGTGGGCACGTTATAATGCAAAAAAACGTTGCTAAAAAGGCAATAAGCCGATTGAACAAGTAAGAAGCTTGAAAAAGTAATGGATTAAAAAAGAAAAGAATAGGTTTGCTTCTCGGCTGTAAATCCCTGAAAAATATTTCAAAAGGAATTTAATAAATCAGCTGCCGCCAGTGAACCTGAAAAACTAACATTGTTAAAGGAAAGCTGATATGCCAAGGGTAAGGAAAGGTTCTGCAAGACACAGAGCAAAGAAAAGGGTTTTAAGGGCTGTAAAGGGATATCACGGTGCTCCCGGGAAACGGTATAGACTTGCCAAAGAAGCCACCGTCAGGGCATCTGTAAACGCGAGAATTGGTAGAAAGCGGAAAAAAAGAGACTTTAGAAGACTTTGGATTACAAGACTAAATGCTGCCTGCAAACAACGTGGTATAAAATACAATCGGTTTATCCACGCTTGTAAAACAATAAATATCAAGCTCAATAGGAAAATGCTAAGCGAGATTGCCATCAGCGACCCGGATGGTTTTGATGCGATTACAGATGCTGTTAAAGCTGTTATTAAGTAAAAGCTGAATTCGCTTACCGTAACCCGTTTGATTAAAATGAATATAGACGAGTTTGAAAATCTCGGAAAGAAAGCTCTTGCTGACCTCAGAATTGTCGAGGATTTAGAAACTCTTGAGCAATTCCGCATAAAATATCTTGCCCGAAAAGGGCAAGTTACACAAATGCTGACACAAATCGGTTCACTTCCTTCTGAACAGAGACCCAGGGCTGGTAAGTTAGCTAATAAAACCAAAAACGAAGTAACAACGGCTTATAAAAAGCTAAAAGAAAAACTCGAAAAGACTCAGCAGAAAGGTACAAAAACTCTTGTCGATGTTACGATTCCTGGAATTCCCCCAAATGTTGGCAAAAAGCACATCATTACTCAGACCATCAACGAACTTTTAGAGATATTCAGCAGAATGGGCTTCAATGTGGCTTACGGCCCGGAAGTCGAAAACGAATGGCATAACTTCGTAGCTTTGAATATAGGACCGGAACACCCCGCAAGGACTCCCTCGGATAACTTTTATATCGATAATAATACACTTCTCAGAAGTCAGACATCTACCATCCAGATAAGAGTAATGGAAAATACTAAGCCGCCTATCAGAATAGTAGCTCCGGGGAGAGTATATAGG
The DNA here is from genome assembly GCA_030604525.1 of Phycisphaerae bacterium. Taxonomy (GTDB): domain Bacteria; phylum Planctomycetota; class Phycisphaerae; order Sedimentisphaerales; family Anaerobacaceae; genus JAUVVQ01. The sequence continues at coordinate 12,204 of JAUVVQ010000007.1, forward strand.
CCGGATACGGTGGACGCTACACATATGTATATGTTCCATCAACTGGAAGCTTTAGTGGTCGATGAAAATATTAGTATGGTTGATATGAAGACTTCAATAGACCACTTCATTCATGCATTTCTGGGCAAAAATATCAAATGGCGGTTCAGACCCAGTTTCTTTCCGTTTACAGAACCAAGTGGCGAGGTGGATTTGCTTTGGGTCAACAAAAATGGTAAAAAGGACTGGATTGAAATGGGAGGATGTGGTATGGTCGACCCCAACGTTTTTGATGAGGTTGGAATAGATAATGAGAAATATACCGGCTGGGCTTTTGGCTTTGGCGTCGAGCGTCTCGCCATGAAAAAATATGGTATTAACGATATCCGCCTGTTTTTTGAAAATGATTTGCGGTTTCTGAAACAGTTTTAACATAAGCCGGGTAAGATAGTAAAGTTGCCGTGGAAAGGATTTATCGTGTCTCTGAAAGGCATCATACTTGCAGGAGGGACAGGTTCTCGCCTGATGCCGTTGACAAAAGTTACCAACAAACATTTGCTCCCCATAGGCCAAAAGCCGATGATTTTCTATCCTATCGAAAAACTGGTTTCGATAGGGTTTGAACAAATATTGATTGTAACCGGCGTTGAGTATATGGGTGATGTAGTGAGTTTACTTGGCTCCGGCAGGAATTTCGGATGTCAGTTCACATATAAAGTTCAAGACCAGGCGGGAGGGATTGCACAGGCATTAGCCCTGGCAGAGGATTTTGCCAAAGGACAATCGGTAGCTGTAATCCTGGGTGATAATATCTTCCAGAGTAGTTTGAAAAAGCATGCTGATGAATTCATAAAGCAAAAATCAGGCGCACGAGTTATCCTTAAACAAGTCAAAAATCCACAGCGATTTGGCGTAGCTGAAATAGAAGACAGTAAAATCGTAAGGATAATGGAAAAACCCAAAAACCCAAAATCGGATTATATTATTACCGGCATCTATTTTTATGATTTCTCCGTTTTCGATATTATTAAAGGGCTTAAGCCCTCCGGCCGAGGGGAGCTCGAAATCACGGATGTCAATCAAAATTATATTGATAGCGGTTTATTGCATTATGCTCTCTTAGATGGCTGGTGGACCGACGCCGGAACTTTTGAATCCCTTACGAGGGCAAATAAATTGGTTATAGAGGAGCCACCCGTATGACAAAAAAAACAGTGGAATTAAAAACCGTTTCAAGCGAGCAAGGACTGATTATAAGAAGCTCTGGTGACTTAATTGAAGGTGTTTCTGTAAGAAGGGCGAAAGTTTTACCTGACGAACGCGGCCGACTTGGTGAAATAATGAGAGCAGATGACCCGTGGTTCGAGAAATTCGGGCAGGTCTATTTTACCACCACATACCCCGGCGTTGTAAAGGCGTGGCATTATCACGGAAAGCAGACAGACCATTTCTATGTAATAAAAGGCACGGTGAAAGTCGCTCTGTTTGACCGGAGGGAAAATTCTCAAACCAAAGGCGTGGTAAATGAATTATACATGGGCGAGCACTGTCCGGGTTTGCTTCGGATACCACCGGGAATTATGCATGGCTGGATGTGTGTTAGTCAGACTGAGGCCTACATTGTAAACATAGTATCAGAGATGTATAATTACTCAAATCCGGATGAATTCAGAGCCGACCCACACAAAAACAACATACCGTATGAATGGACGAGGAAAGATGGCTAAACCAAAAGTTGCCATCCTGGGAGGCAGGGGGATGCTTGGTTCCGACGTTGCTTTTGCCTGTAGACAGAATGGTTTTACAACCACAGTGTTCGATTTACCTAAATTTGACATAAGAAATAAAAGCCATCTTACAACTGCTCTAAAACAGGTAGAGGCCGTTATCAATTGTGCTGCTTACACCAATGTAGATAAAGCGGAAACTCAAACCGAACTCGCTTACCAGATAAACGCAGAAGCAGTAAAAAAGCTTGGCCAAATCGCAAAAAAAACAAACACCTGGCTCCTGCATATCAGTACCGATTTCGTTTTTGACGGAAAGAAAAAAAAACCATATTCCGAGAGTGACAAACCAAATCCTATCAATGCCTATGGAAAAACAAAGCTCAAGGGAGAACAATTCCTGGCTGAAACGGATTGCAAGTATTCCATTATGCGCATCGAGTGGACTTATGGGCTTTCTGGGAATAATTTTGTTAAAAAGATTGTGAACCGTTCGAAAACGCAAAAGCATCTAAAAGTCGTTGATGACCAGCTTGGTTCGCCGACAGCTACTGCTCAGGTTGCCAAAGTTATTTGCGAACTTCTGGAAAAGGAACCGCAGGACATCTTCCATTATGCTGCTGATGGATATGTAAGCCGCTTCCAGATAGCAAAATTCATTCTTGAAAAGATTAATATCCCCGTTGATTTGATAGCGTGTAAAACTGATGATTTCCCCTCTGATGCAGCCAGACCCTTGAACAGTTGTTTTGAATGTAGTAAAATTAAAGAATTCTTAAAACAACCTATTGAACACTGGCAACAGGCCTTGGAGCGATTTTTACATAAATTATGAAAAACATTCTTGTAACAGGCGGAGCCGGCTTTATTGGAAGCAATTTTGTTCGGATGGTTCTCTCCGAGCATAAAGATTACTTCATCGTAAACCTTGATAAACTTACTTACGCGGGCAATCTCGAAAATCTAAGTGATTTTTTAGACCGGTCAAGCCACCAGTTTATCAAAGGCGATATCTGCGACGGCTTAACCGTAGAGAAAATCATCGACCAGTATAATATAGATGCCATTATCAACTTTGCTGCGGAAAGCCATGTTGACCGTTCAATAACAGGCCCAAAAATTTTTATTGAAACCAACATTAAAGGCACCTTAACGCTTCTTGAAGCGGCGCATAAAAAACAGATAAAACGCTTCGTCCAAATATCAACAGATGAAGTCTATGGCTCACTTGGCCCTGAGGGCAAATTCACTGAGCAGATGCCACTGGCCCCTAACTCGCCATATTCCGTCACCAAAGCCGCGGCTGACCTCCTTGTCCAAAGCTTCAGCCATACCTGGGGGCTGAAATACAACATTACAAGGTGTTCAAATAACTATGGCCAATACCAGTTCCCGGAAAAGATGATTCCGCTTATGATTAACAACGCCTTGAATGATAAAGAGCTGCCTGTATATGGGGATGGCCTTTATATCCGAGATTGGCTCTATGTATATGACCATTGCACCGCTGTCTGGAAAGTCCTTACCCAGGCGCCACCGAATGAGGTCTATAACATAGGTGGTTGTAATGAAAAAACCAACCTGGAAGTAATAAACCGTATCCTGGAACGCCTAAAAAAACCAAAATCACTCATAAAGCACGTTACCGACCGGCCGGGACACGACAGAAGGTACGCAATTGACGCCGACAGGATAATGAAGCAGCTAAGCTGGGAACCGTCAGTAAGATTTGAAGATGGCTTAAACAAAACCATTGACTGGTATCTGGGCAATCAGGATTGGCTTAAGAATGTCGTCTCAGGCGATTACCAAAAATATTACGATTCTATGTATGATAACAGGTAGATGACTTAAAGTTGATTTTGGGAGGCTGATTTTGCAAAAGAACAAGATTAAGATAGCTCTATTATGGTCAAAATATAGCGGCGGCGTTACTTCAGTAAACGACCTTGTCCTGCGATTGGATGAGAGGCGCTTTAACGTAACATTTATCTATTTGAGCGGCTATGGCATCGACAAGAATTTAATAGAAGATGCCGGATATAAAGTTTTATATCTTTGCAATAAAAAGAGAAGCAGGATATTTAGTTTTTCAGTTCTGTTCAAGCTAATCAAAATTCTTAAGGAATACAAAATTGATATAATCCACTGTCATGCCCACAAGCCCACGGTTTACGGTACTATAGCAGCAACATTTGCTCATACGCCTGTGATTGTCTCGCACATACATGGATTAGGCAGAACACGCAATCTCAAAAGGAAAGTGATGAATTTCCTGCTGTTTAGGAAAATTGACAGAATCATTCCCGTCGCAGAAACAGTTAAGCAAGATGTAATCAAAAGCAATTGGTTCGTGCCTCAAGATAAAATATTTGTCCTGGAAAATTCAGTTGACTATGAACGTTTCACTAACGTATCAATATCCAAAGAAGATGCTAAGCGAATACTTGGTATAGCTCCGAATGCATTTGTTTTTGGTACTGTAGGTCGCCTTGCTCCAACTAAAGGTTTGACATACTTGATTGAAGCTTTCTCAATAGTAAAAAAGCAGCTTCCGGCAGCACATCTTGTTGTCCTGGGGGATGGTCCAGGCAAGGCCAAGCTCGAAAAGAAAGCAGAAAATATGTCCTGCTCAGATTCTGTCCATTTTCTTGGGTTTAAGGATAATATTGAAAACTTGTTGCAGGGCTTGGATGTATTCGTAATATCCTCAATCGCTGAGGGGATGCCGAGGGCTCTTTTGGAGGCGATGGCTGCAGGTATTCCCTGTATTTGTACAAAAGTAGGTGGATTGCCTGAAGTTATATGCAGTGAAGAATTTGGATGTATAGTAGAGCCGAAAGATTCAGAAACCCTTGCAGAAGCAATGATTAGAATGGCGAATCTGCCTGAAAAAAAACTTGCTGAAATACGCAAAAAAGCACAGGATAGAGTGCGAGAGATTTACTCTCATCAAGTTGTCAGAAATAAACTTCAAAAGTTATACGAAGATGCATTCGAAGCTTGTGGCAGGAATCGCTAATACTGCTTTTTAAGGTTTAAGGGTTAATTATGCCGAAAGTTAGTGTCATTATGCCAACGTATAACCGTAGCAGCTTGGTCAAAGAGACTATTTACAGCGTTCTGGCTCAGACCGAGCCAGATTTGGAAGTGATTGTTATCGATCATGGCCCAACGGATGATACACGTGCGGTTATCAAGGGAATAAAAGATAGTCGGGTTAAGTATTTTTATAAGTACAGTGAGGCCGTTGGCAGCGCCCGTAATTACGGCTTATCTAAAGCAAAAGGTCAGTACATTGCATTTTTGGACCATGATGACTTATGGCCTGGAGATTACCTGCAAGTGATGCTTGCCAATCTGGAGAAACATAAAGAATTTGGCCTTGCATATAGCCCTATTACAGTGGTTTATCCTGATGGCAGTAAAGTCAAATTGTATAAGAGGCCGCACGGCAAGAGTGGCTGGATAACATTGGACTTGTTCAGGAATAGTTTTGTTTGGACCTCGGCAACAGTGATTCGTAAGTCTGTTCTGGAAAAAATTTTCTTTGATGAAGCGTTGAAAAAGTCGTATGAGGATGGTGACTATTTTCTAAGATTATCAATGAGAACACAGTACTTGTTTGTTGACGGAGTACAGGTGATAAAGAGAGAGCATGACAAGAGCTGGTCATACAAAATTGGAGTTCAACCAACAAGAATTCTGGTCTTGGAAAGGTTTTATTTTAGCTTGGGGGGAGATAAGATAATTCCTGCCAAAATTGCGAAACGGAGGATTAGCCATGCTTATCGCAAGGTGGCTGAAGCTTGGCGTCGTGAAGGGAGCCGGTCTGCTTCTATCACTTTGTATAAACGTGCTATTAAATACTGGCCTATTGACTTACGGCTATATTTAGGCCTTGGTCGGACTTTGCTGCTAAGCAGAAAGAAAGATCCAAATCCTCGGTGGCAAATGCCAGAACCATTAAGTGCTATATAATGAATTTACTTATCCTGACAAATAATCGTCATAGAACTTATTTGTTAAACTAATTTGTATTTTTCTCTACCATCAGGTGGCAAAGTATGACAAAAGAATATTGGAATGGTAAGAAGGTCTTAGTTGCTGGTGGGGCTGGTGTTATCGGTTCTTATCTTGTTGAGATGCTTGTTGATGATGATGCAAAAGTAACTGTCGCCGACAATCTCTCCCGAGGACGCCTGGAGAACCTATCCGGCGTTATGGACAAAATCTCCTTTCACAAAGCAGATTTACGATACTTACGCCGATGTGAGCAGGTTTGCTCTGGTCAAGACATTGTATTGAATTTAGCTGCACCCGCTTTTGGAGTCGAATACAGTATGACTCATCACGGCGAGATGTTAACCGATGTTACACGAATTGGGTTTAATCTTTTGGATGCCTCAAAAGGCAAAAATGTTAGGCGGTTTCTTGTTGTAAGTAGTTCGTGTGTTTATCCTGATGACGCTAACGTTCCTACAAAAGAAGATGAGGTATTGCGAGGTATACCTGAAACTATCAACCTTGGTTATGGCTGGGGAAAACGAATGATAGAGCTGCAGGGACAGTATTACGCCAGGGAATATAATATGGAAGTTGCGATTGCCAGACCATTCAACGCATACGGACCACGAGAACCACTTGAATTTGAGAAAGCCCACGTAATGCCCGCATTAATCCAAAAAGTTTTGAATGGCGATGACCCCGTTGTTGTTTGGGGCAGTGGAAACCAGACACGCAGCTTTGTACATGCCAAGGACTTCGCTTTGGGGCTCAAGCTCATCACTGAACATTATCCTACTGCTGACCCAGTCAACGTCGGACATGACCGTGAGACTACTATTCGGGAATTAGCTGAGTGTATCCTGAAAATTACAGGGAGAAGAGCGGAATTGTTATTTGACACTTCCAAGCCAGAGGGTGCCAAGAGAAAAGCTGCTGATGTTACAAAACTTAGAAAAGTTACTCATGGTTTCACTCCGCAAATCACACTGAAAGAAGGTCTCGAAGAAATGATTAACTATTTCCGAGAATCGTTTTTTGAAGATTAAGTCGTTTGATAATGACTTAAAACGTTACTAAGACACAGTAAGAAATGACGACAAAATGAAGCTCCTTATTATAAGTAACAACCTCAATCGGGCAGGCTTTAGACAAAGAATAGCAGTTTACCTTGATATTTTGAAAGAAAACGGTATAACTTGCAAAGTCGTGAAGTTGCCATCCGGTTTCTACTTACGTCGAAAGCTCTTTAAGCGAGCAAAAGAATTTGACGGCGTTTTACTTCATAAAAAAGGATTGAACCCATTTGATGCCTTTTGGTTGCGCAAATACAGCAAAAAAACCATATATCATTTTGACGATGCGATAATGTACAGCGACAAAAAACCTAATCGTAATAGCCGTTCGCACTTCATACCATTTCGCAGAAGTGTTAAGCTGGCCGATATGGTTATAGTTGGTAATTCTTATCTCGCTGAACATGCTCTAAGATTCAATTCCAATGTTACAATTCTCAAAACAGGTATAACGATTAGTGACTACCAACTCAAATGTTCCCCCAAAAGCGATGACAAAATTCGTCTGGTCTGGATAGGCAGTGCCAGTACCTTATCTTATATCGAGCATATCAAGCCGGTACTGGAAGAAATTGGTGCTCGCTACGACAATGTTGTTTTGAGAATAATTGGCGATGAATTTTTCGATATTAAGAACATGGAAGTGGAGAAGCACAGATGGTCCAAGGAGAGGCGAGCTGTTGATTTGTCTGCTTGTGATGTCGGCCTTGCTCCTCTGCCGGATAATAAATTCACAAGAGGTAAATGCTCTTTCAAGGTTCTTGAATACGCCTCAGCAGGTTTGCCGGTTGTTGCTTCACCTGTAGGAACAAACTCGGACCATATTCGCGATAATGTAACGGGTTTTTTGGCGACAAACACCCAAGAGTGGGTCAACAAAATTAGTCAACTAATTGAAAATAGGCAATTGAGAAAAAAAATGGGGCAACAAGGCCGAACTTACGCGGAAAAGTTTGATGTCAGCATAATTGGAAAACAATTTGCCGAATTAATTACAAAGTGCCTGAAAAAACCTATATTATAAAAACAGCAGCAAATCAAAAAAACCATATTTTATCAAAGGAAGAACATGGCAAATCAATTTAGTGCGTTTATCAAAAAAAAGATTCTCGGGAAGAATAAGAACTTGATTTCTCTTGACGAACCTTATGAGGTTATGAGGCGTCTTTTGAAAGGGCATGACATAACAGGAATCATTGATGCAGGTGCAAGTAATGGCCGAATATCTAAAAGACTCCTCCGAAAATTCCCAGCGGCGAATGCTTATGCTTTTGAGCCTAACCCGCTTTATACTGAAAGGCTCAAACAGTATTCAAAGGAAGATTCCAGATTTCACCCCCAGTTTTTGGCCTTATCCGACCAGGAAGAAAACACCGACCTTTATATAACCCGCTCTCCTGGAACTGTATCCCTTTTTAGGCCGGGGAAACGCCTAAAAGAAATCGCTCCTCAAGGTTCAGACGTAGAAAGATTAGAAAAAGTCCGGGTCGTTACGATAGATAACTGGGCAGAACGCAATGGAAACCTTGATATTCAGCTTATGAAATTCGACATCCAGGCAGGGGAGTTGAAGGCGCTTCGTGGTGCAACTCATACCCTTAAACATTCAACATTGTTAGTGTATACAGAAATCTGGTTTAACTGTCCATACGAAGACGGGGCGATTTATAGTGAGATTGACCTGTTCCTACGCAAATACGGATTTATTCTATATGACATATACAAACCGAAATACAACTCAAATGGATTGATAATGTGGGGGAATGCCATCTTTGTGAATAACCAACGACTTGGCATATAAAATAATCTTATGATGATTTCTATCCTACTGTCTTTTGTGTTCCGATAAGATGTTCCTAAAGCAGATTTTCTCGGACAGGGAAGGAAGAGTTTTTTTTGTAAAGATAGTTATATCCTTTTGCCGTCTGAACTTATACATCCAGCTAAGTCTGTGAACCTTCATTGCGTCGAGGTCTGTCAGGACGGGGCCGTTTGAAGTAATCAGGATATTTGTGTGTTTCAAGTCGCCGTGGGTGATGCGGTGGCTGCCTAATCTATCGAGAAGTTCTTCGACTTGCCTGATTATTATCGAACGCTGTTGTTCGGTAACATTATTATCCCGCAGAAAAGTGTGCAGGTTTTGGCCGGCAACATATTCGGTTGCCAGGTATGACTTCCACAGAATTCCGTTGCGTCGCTTCTCGAAATACGCTATTGGCTTAGGTGTAGCAACATTTAAAGCAAGTAAACGATGAGCATTGCCCCAGCAACGCCTGGCTCGCGAGCCTTTAACCATATGTCGCAGCGAGTTAATAAGACCCCTGTAGTTATAACGCTTAACAACTATATCCTTCTCGCTCCACGAACACCTTGATACGTATGTGCTGTCTCCATTTTTGAGAATTTCTCCATTGTCCATCAGAAGGTCAATATTTGGGATAAATTGCGACATCAAAGCTTCTTCGTAAAATGCTTTATCGAACATTCCTCTATATACTTTTGTTTTGACGCAACGATACTTCGAGTTTGTCCGAAAGTATTTCCTCATTTTGTTATATGGGCTCCTCTTTTTGTTCATCCGCTGCTCTGTTTTTCTTAATACTTTCCTGGCAAGAGCTTTGCCTTTATTTAAATCCTTACTAAATGAACCCCAGTATTCACGGAAAAATCTCATCCGGTCGCTATCGCTTAGTTCTTCCCGGAACAGGTTGATTTGAACTAAATTTTTAATCTGATGCCTTTCGGATAATTTTCGGTATCGCTTAGTTCGCTCATTATCAAGAAAGAAAAATCGCCAGCTACCGTCATCATCTTTTGCTAAGACATTACCCAGACGTAAGTCGCCGTGAAAAAACCCTTTTCTGTGAAGTTGACCGATTGTACTGCCAAAATTTCGAATCAAATCTCGTTTGCAGCTAAGCTTAGCCCTGCCATTATTGTTAGAAATCTTTTTAAAAACCTCTGAGATTGCTCTGGCATTTTCAATCTCTTTTGTAACTAAAACATTATCCATAATAAAGGGGCCGAGGCGGCTTTCGTAATATCCAATTATATCTGCGGTGTTAAAGCTGTTTTCACCCAAGGAAATACATGCATTAAAAGCTCGTTTGGCTCGGCTTGCCCTTACCGCGTGCTTAATAACGTCGACAAAAGAGCGATGACAATAATGTTTTAAATACATAGTCTTTTTATGAGCGTTAATCGGTATATCAAGTTTGTATACTTGGCTAAACTCCGAAGACGAAATACGTCTTGACGTGTATCCTCCCATATCACCGTTTTTTCTCTTTAACAGAAACTGCTCAAAATCCCTATCGCAAAACTGCTTATTAAGATAAAGCATTCTGTTTTTGTACCGAGTTTTTTTAAAAGCTTTTTCTGACATTCAACAACCAAAAATTACTATTCCCAGTTCGTTCGCAAGTTTTATTGTTTCCGGTTTGTCAATAATTATTACTTTGCCGGCCTCAACGACTACACACTTTCCGCCGTTCTTTGAAAGTCCGCGTATTGTATCAGGTCCAATGCAGGGCACATCAAAACGCAAATCCTGGCTCGGCTTGGCGACTTTAATCAACGTCCAGCCGCCGGCTTTGCAAAATTCGCCCGCTCTCTCTATCATCTTGGCAGTGCCTTCTATCGCTTCCACTGCGAGGACTTCGCGTTCTTTCACTGCGATTGCCTGTCCGATATCAAGCTTTCCGAGTGTCTTGACTTTCTCCCAGCCGAAATCGATGTCCTCTTGTATCTTTCTGGTCGGCTGAGTTTGCGTCATCACAGCATCCGACGCCAAATGTTCTTTGCAATACATTGTAGAGTTCTCCAAAACTATACCACCGCTTGCCAGCTCGTCGGCAACTGCGCTTAAAACCATATCGTCCAGTTTATCCTTACCTCGAAGTCGCCAATAATATATCCTCAAAGCTCGCCAGTCAGGCAAATACTGTAATATACGCCAGGGGGTAAATAGTCTCGATTTTGCAACTTGGCCAGCCATAATCGTTTTTTTTACACCATGTTTGCGAAGCTTACGTATCCAGCCGCCGGGGCGAGCTATTGCTACCGGATAAAATTTATCAACCTCCTTTACCAGAGCTGCCTCTGCTGACCCGCGAAGTCCAACGCAAATTACTCTCATTCCCGCTTTTTTGGCGCCGGAAGCTATTAGAAAAGGAAGCCTACCTGCACCGGCTATCAATCCGATTACATTTTCACTATTCATAAGAGAATTCTATTAACAAGAACTTAACGTATCTCTATTCATCCTTCGATTCTTCAGAGGGCTGCTCTGTGCTGGAAATGAATTTATCAAATCGGTTTTTCAGCTTCCGGATATTTTGGCGCATCTCAGGCAAATATTGTATCATACTGTATGCTCGTTTCCCTTTGCCTGCATCAATTGCCGGGGCGCCGAGAACTATCTTGTTATCTGCAATATCATTGATTACGCCAGCTTGAGCGCCTATCATAACATTATTACCAATCTTAATATGACCCACGATACCGACTTGCCCGCCGATTATACAGTGTCTGCCAATAGTCGTAGAACCTGCTACTCCGACCTGAGCAACAAGCAGGCAATGTGGACCAATCCTGGCTCCGTGACCTATCGCAACCATGTCGCCAAGCTTGCTGCCTTCCCCTATTATCGTATCTCCAAGGGTGCCCCGTTCTACTCCGCAGCCCGAACCGATTTCTACATTGTTTTCTAAAATCACCGTTCCGATTTGTGGAATCTTATGATGTTGGCCTTTATAACTTGCATATCCAAACCCGTCTTCACCAATAGTGGCATTCGCATTAATTATAACTCGGTTTCCTATTTTACAGCCGTCATAAATCGCAACATTAGCATATATTATACAGCTATTACCAATCTCAACTCTTTCTCCAATGTATGCACCTGGATAAATTACACAATTATCGCCAATGACCGCATCATCTGATATAGTTGCAAAATCATGAATATCACAATCAACCCCAATCTTTGCTGTATCTGAAATTGAAGCCTGGCTGCTTATCCCAACTCTTTTGTGTTTGCGATGGCCGTGAAGAAGAACCATAACCTGCATAAAAGCATAATAAGGGTCATCTGCAATCAAAAGTGGAACCTTTACGTTTGGTTTCTCTCCATCAACTATTACCGCACTTGCCTTAGTTGTCTTAAGCTGCTTTGCATACTTCCGATTGGTTAAAAAACTGATATCGCCTTCTTCTGCATGCCCAAGAGTAGAAGCGGATTTAATTTTTGTAGCTGGGTCTCCAATAACTCGCCCGCCCACATGTTCTGCTAATTCACCCAAAGTTTTTTGTCGCATTACGTTCCCTCGTTTACACACCCTGCAAATAAACTTTACCTTAACAATAAATTCAAAAAGACATTATAGCATACATAAAAGGGCGGTCAATCACTTGCTGAATAAACACAAAATTCCGGCTCCGTTATTTTTCTTAAAAACTCTTAATCACTGTTCTCCGAGCTGTTCTCATTGCTCAATTTCTTATGCTGTCAAAATATCTATGATATCCTTTTGCAAGCTGGATACCCCTTTTTTGCTGAATCTTTTTGATTTGTCAATGAGAACTTTTACTGATGGTCCAACAGGTGAATAAACCTTAGGATTGGTAGGCCCGAAGACAGCGATTGTATTAACGCCGAGCCCGCCAGCCAAATGAGTAATCCCGCTGTCGTTGCCGATATAGTAATCCGCACAGCTTAAAATTCCAATTACCTCATTCAGCGATAAATTGCTCAAACAACTGCCGATTTCACATATCTGGCTCATTCTCGGCTCTAATCTTTCTGTCTCAGCGGGACCAAGAAGAAAAACTACTTCCATATTCTTAGACGATGCCTGCCTGCCTATGGACAGAAAATTATCAAGATGCCAGCATTTTTTCAATGAGCCGCTGCCGGGATGAATTACGACTACTTTTTTGGAAAAATCGACACCGACTCTCTTAAGCAACCTTTGACCTTGCGCCCTGTCTGATTCCATCGCCTTTATTAAAATCTGGTCTCTTCGATAATCTTTATGCTTTGTCGGCAAACCTATTTGTGCAATAAATTGGCGAATATAAAACTCCGTTAGATGCAAATTCTGCTCTTTGGGCGGACTAAACTGCATCGTGACAATCTCTGCGCCCTGGCTGCAGTTTGCCGTATAAATTAAATTCTGCTCAAAATCGCTGCCTTCCTCTCCGAGAAATGTTACTACCCAGGAATATCCCTCGAAGGCATAAATCAGCGGGTCGCCGTCAGGCAAATCGAAAGAATCCGCTTTCATAAATAAACGATGTAAATCCAGGGAATCTATCGAACGTATGCCGTCAATACAGGTTCTATCAGGAAGTACACTTGTATAGTCCGTATGACCAACAATATCTATTCCTCCCAGAGTTAACACATTTTTCATAAATTGTGCCAAAGGAAGGGTTAATATACAATCACCAATCGCACCCGGCTGAAGTATTAGCGACCTCCTTAAGGCCTGAGCCGCTTCTGAATGCTTCGAATGAAGCAAATCAAATATATCATCCTGAGATTTCATAAGCTATTGGGATAAATTAACAGCATTTAGCAGGTATTTAAAGCTTCATGATGTTTACCCTGTTAGAGAAGCGAAGGGGCAAATTCTCTAACAGGGTGGATATTTTATATTTATCCTAAAACTTTTTCAATCCAACCTCCGCCGGCGACCTTGTTTCCTGATTCCTCCTGTAAATAAAAAACAGCAAGCTGTCCCGGCGTGATTGCTGAAACCGGTTCGTCAAATCCTACCTCTGTTATCTCTCCGCCAGGATAGATTGTTCCAATATCACAATAAGAGTTGTAGCGTATTTTTACCTTTCCACGAAAAGCAGAAGTCGGAGCATCTATAAGCCAATTTACCCTTTTAACTGAGAATGAACGCTTCATTACTTCTTCCTTCGGTCCCAGAGTAACAATATTTCTCATTGCATCAATTTTTGTAACGTAACAAGGCTTGCCCATCGCAACGCCAAGGCCGCGCCGTTGACCTATTGTGTATTGATGGACTCCCTTATGTGTGCCGATTACCTCTCCCTGAGTATCTATAATTTCACCTTCCCGAACAACTTCCGGGCATCGTCTCTCAAGGACACTTACCCAATCCTTCGGAAGAAAACATATCTCCTGAGATTCGCAGTCGCGTGCAAAATTAAAACCAAGCTTCTCTGCCTTCTGACGGGTCTGTTCCTTCGAATATTCACCCATAGGCAGTATAATATGACTGAGCATCTGACGTCTTACCATTGCAAGAAAATATGACTGCTCTTTAGCGTGGTATTTGCCCTCATATAATTCAGGCACACCATTAGCGTTTAGCACTCTTGCATAATGACCGGTGGAAAGATATGCCGCTCCGTTTCGACGAGCGAAATCCCACAATTTCCCAAACTTGATTTGCCTGTTACAAGGAACGCACGGATTTGGTGTTCGGCCTTTACTATACTCATCACAAAAATACTCTAAAATTTTCTCGAATTCCTCCCTGAAATCCAGGATATGAAGTTTTATCTTCAATCTTTCAGCTATTCTTTTTGCAGCTATCTGGTGTTCCTGATAACCGTCATTGGTAATCATAAACACACCGGAACATTTATAACCGGACTTAAGCAATAAATATGCGCAAATTGAGCTATCCACTCCGCCGCTCATCGCTATCATTACTTCATTGCTTGACATTTTCAATACATCCTCCGCAAGCTGAGGTCGGGAGAATTAGTTAATCCTGCGGGTATATGATTATCCGGTTGTGAATGACGGTTACCAAATCATCCCTGCCGTCACCTGTAACATCCGCTATTTTTAGTTCTCTCGGTTCAACGCTTGATTTGCCCGCACCGCCTCTGCTCTGGTAGCTCTTTTCTTCAAATATTTTGAATCTCATTGCCGGGACGGGCTTGCGGTCAGCTCCTAATGCAAGTATTTCAATATGATTACCGTTGTATTCTACCATTGTAATATCAGTCCTCCCGTCGTTGTTGATATCGCCGGCTACTAAATTACCGTAGATGCCGTCTTTTATCTTTGTTTCATAGCTAAAAAGCTGTTCAAGACCGTAATTTCTGCTCGAAGGTGTTACAAGGGCAAATTTGCTCCCGTCAAAAAGCAAAATGCTCTTAGCTTCCTTGCCTGCAAAGGAGCCAAAAGCCATTTTCAAATGCTCTACCGAATTCCACTTTCCTACATTTATTTCCTTCTCAAAGCGGTATGTCTTATCTTTTCCCGGCTTTAGAACCTGAAGTCGACCTTTCTGCCCGTCCAGCAATAAAATGGCCGGCATATCATTGCTGCCGTCTATCTTAAAACCACCAACGGCCGAGACCGTGTTTTCCTTGCTCTTCGCATTGTATTGGTCCACTATGCTCCAAATTTTACCTTCTGAGAATATTAGACTTCTGGCAAAATTATTTTGCGCAACTAACAGCTCTTTACCTTCCTGTCCATTAACCTCTGCTAATGCGGTTGTTCTAAGAGAAGCTTCCTTAATTAAACTCGATTGGGATTTGGATGAGTCAACAACTTCAAATTTACCTCTCTCGATTTGCCTGATAAAAATCGGAAACTCATATTGCACAAATACCAGCACATCCTGGAGACCGTCCTGGTCAGCGTCCAAAACCTTCAAACCATCCGGATTGGAAGAAAGCCCTTCGAGTTTCAACCCTTCATCGCTTCCACTCTCTTCTTCAGTGGCATCTTGATGTCCGGATGATACCGATTTTAACTTGCTGTTGTCCTCACTGCCAAAATCGTACATAACTCTCAGAAACTTCTGTTCATTCTCATCCTTTGAAATATAAACACAATCCACACTGCCGTTGTTGTCTATATCTTTAAATTCCATTGCAAGCGGTTCTCCTGAAATCCCAATCGGCTCCGGAAAGGACAGTCTCCCTTCCTCATACTCTGCTTTTCCTATAACTTTTTCTTTTACACTTAAAACCCCTATCTCGTCTTTGCCGTCCCCATCAATATCTGCCGCCGACAATCTTTTGATATCGCTAAACGCCGGAAAACGTACCGGACTGCTAAGACCAATGCCTTTGGTTTGTTTGTATAAAATCAGTTCTGCTGCCGCAGGGTCGCTTATCATAATATCGCTTAACTTATCACCGTCGAAATCCCCAATGCATAAATCGCGTTTTTCAGTGCCTTCCCCGGAGGAAAGAGGATAATAAAATATAGGCCACGCAGAATTGTCATCGTCAAGTTTAGTATACTTATAGCAATTTAATCTCCCCCCTTTATAGTCAATGCTTAACAATTCCGCACCTTTTTCCTCGTCAATGTCATAGCATTCGACTTTGTAGGGTTTTTCCATAAAATATGTAATCTGCGGGCCAAGCTCACCCGTTTCAAGACCAAAGCGAACTTGTATCGGCATATCCTGGTCGGTAGTAATTAAAACCAGGTCGTTTATTCCGTCCCCGTCCAAATCAGCTATTTTTACTTCAGATATCTGTGACATCGAAGCATATTTTACCGGCTCTGTCAGAGCACCTCCCTCTTTTTGAAAGATAATATAAACGTTTTCCCGCGAAGCTAAAACTAAATCTAAAGCTTCATCGTTATTTAAATCTCCACAGGCCAGGGCTTTTGAGGTTGTAAGACCGTCTTTTATCTCTATTCGTTTCCTGCGATGCCAACTGAGCTTCTTATCCTCAGATTTTCCCCCATTTTTTTGAAGGAATATATATAAGCCCTTCGGCTCCCCATAAAATGCCAAATCAACTTTGCCGTCGGAATTCAAATCTCCGCTTACAAGACTATATATTCGCTGAGTAACTGTTATGCTTTTCCTGGAAAAACGTGACGGACCTCGCAGAACATTAACGTCTATGTCTTCCGGAGCAACAATAACTTCTGCTTCGTCTGAAATTGCTTCTTTTTGAATTAGAAGGTTTATCTTGGACTCGCTGTTGTTGGCTATGGCAATGTCCTTTAGCCCGTCTTCATCAAAATCGGCGATATTTAAACCAAGTATGCCATCCCTGAGCTTGACAATTTCCATCTCCTTAAACCCATAATAAGACGAAAGGTTGTTTGGCTCAGCTTGTGCCATTGTTACAAAAAACATGATGTTAAAAAGCAAAACTGTTTTGAAACTTCTTATTATCGTCACCATAAAACTCCCCATCAATTTGACCTTAAATTTCCTATAAGTATTACAAAAGATTTTTTTCAGCTAAAACAATATACACCTCTTTCCTGTTAACTTCAATGATTTTGTAAAACGCCTTTTGGAAGGAGCTTCAAAGAAAGATGATAATCGCAAATTATTTCATCTCAAAGTTCTGACTCAATTGCTGACAGAAGTGCTTCTGGGACCTCTGCTCCAAGACTTTGTGCTTTTTTGAGATGCTCCCAGGCAAGCTCGAATTCGCGAAGATAATAATAAGTGATACCCAGTCCCCTGTGTGCTTCGCTCATATTCGGCTCCAGGGCGATACACTTTTTATACTCATTTGATGCTGCTTTATAATTACCTGTATTAAAGTATGCTGAACCAAGATTAAAGAAAATATTGCTGTCATCAGCTTTTAACTTGACGGCCTGTTTATAATATTTAATTGCAGGCGCATAATCTTTTTGTGTGAAATATGCATTACCAAGATTAACCATCGCCTCCATCAGGTCAGGTTTCGCAGCTAATGCTTTTGTGTATGATGAAATCTCCTTTTTCTTCATTCCAAGCTCGCCGAAGCATACACCCATCCCGAAGTGCGCCATCGCTGAGTTCGCTTTTATGTTCAATGCAATCCCATACTCCGAAAGCGCCTCCTGCCAGTTCCCTGCTTTTCTGTAAACATCTCCAACCTGACTATAAAGACCGCTGTCACCGGGCTTGGATGAAATCGCCTCTCTCAAAACCGACCTCGCTTGCCTATAATCACCTTTAGTGCAGTAGGCATTGGAAAGACTCTTGTACCCGTCTATGAAATTGGGGTCCAGACGAAGTGCGTCTTCGTATTCTGAAATCGCTTCATATAATTCATCTGTCTTCATATATGCGTTGCCCAGGTTGTTGTGTGTTTTCGCTGCCACCGGGTTAATCTCCAGGGATTCCCGGTATTCGTATATTGCATCTTTGGTCCGGCCCATCTTGAGATACACGTTGCCGAGATTAGTATGTCCCTCCGCCAGCTTCGGATTTATATCGACCGCATGCTCAAGCGAAGAAAGAGCCCTGTCAATATTACCGGCTTCAAGATAGGTGTTACCGAGATTATTGAATAAGCACCCTAAAATCTGACGTTCGTTCAGCTTCTTCATATATATGCTGTCACTGCTTACTTTATCTAAATCAAATTCTCTTTCATAGTGTTTATCCGGCACAAATACTCCATTACTTGTGGTCTCGATATTAAAACTATACCTTCCATCATCATATCTAACAAAAAAATGCCCCGGCACTACCACTCCATATAACGGCAAACCGAGTCGCTCGCCAATCGACAGATAAAGTATCGAAAGACTCAGGCAGTAACCGCGTTTTCTATCCATCACAATATGCAAAAACAAATCGTCCGGATTGCGGGCTTCCGAGATAGACTTGTAACCAAGCTCATCAAAGAGATAAGCATTAATTACTTTTACTGATTTGTAGCTATTCGCAACTCCCTGTTCCTCTATCCGTTTCTGCAGCTTATGAGCCATTTTATCTAACACGTCCAGATAACTCTGGCCTCGAACAAGCTCGCTCCATTCCTCGGATATAATCAAGGCCGCTGTTGCTAAATCCATCTCTTCAGACTCAAGACGAAGCATTTGTTCTATCGAGTTGGTATATACACCCATCTTGTCCTCATTTGCCAGCGGCTCACTTAAGCTGACGCCTGATGTAAATGCCAAAACTAAAAATAATGTAAAAACGTTTTTTTTCATTGACGCCTCTTTTGACCACGTTAGATAACAACTACCTGAGCCGCCTTTGGCGGACCCCATTCTGTAATAAATAGCTAACGTGGTAAACCCTTAAAAACTAATCCACATCGGCCTCATTCTCCAAAACCACTCCGACACTCTTGTGCTTAAACAAATCTATTTGCATCCAGATATTACCCTTGAATCGCCACCGATTAGCCAGGCCGACAGTTATGATACTCAATGTAGCCGCTGCCCATGGGCCCAGCGCTCCGTATTCAGAGAAAAACCGAACCGCAATAAAACCGCCAAAACCAAGAACTACTATCGCTGACAATGCTGATACAACCGCAAGCCATATCGTATCTCCAGCACTTCGCAATGAACTGCTGTATATAATCCGACCGGCGTGGAATACCTGATATATAGCGGCAAATATCAATAACTTCATTCCTATGTCGATAACTTTATCGTCGGATGTCCAGAACTCCATTAGATTTTTCCTGAATATGAAGAAACAAATGCCCATTATTGCCATATATATCAGGGCTACCCGGAAGCAAACAGCCGCCTGGCGTCTCGCTATTCTTTTACGGCCTTCGCCTATCGATTTGCCCATAGCCGCTGTTAACGCTATACCGAGCCCCACTACTGGCATAACTGCCAAACTAGTGCAGGAAAGCGCAACACTCGTCGCTGCAAGAGATTCTTGACCGAACCTTCCTACCAAACCAAATAGTATCACTCCCCACAATGTTACATTCAGCATAAACTCAAAACCTACCGGCATCCCTACCTTCAACAAGCTTTTTATCTTCTCAATGCTTAACCTGCTCGTATAGCGGGTTTGATAACGTGAATTAGTCCCCTCACTTAACAATATCGACATCCTGATAATCGCTCCCACCAATACACCAAGCAAAGTTCCCAGAGCCGCACCGGCAATACCAAGTTTGGGAAAACCGAACTTACCGAAAATCAGAACATAATTAGAAACAATGTTTACAACCTGGGCCGCCAATGACGCATACATCGTAACAATAGGGCGGTGAATACCTATGAAAAAATTATTAGATGACCAGATAAACACCGCTGGAAGACCTGCACATACAACTATACGCAGGTAAACTGACTCAAGTTTCACCACATCGGCCGGCTGACCAAGCATTGTAAACATCTTCGGGGCTAATGGCCACATCACCGCTATTACAATAAAATAGTATATTAACCCTATATGAATCGCTGCCCAGAAGTAACTCGAGCAAGCCTTCCTGTCTCCTCTTCCAATACTTTGGCTGACGAATACGCTGACACTGCTCATTATACCCATTGCAAAACTGCCCGGCACAAAACTCATGGCTCCTGCTGGAAGTATGGCGGCAAGAGCTGTTGTACCAAGCCGAGAAACCATAAACCTGTCCACAAACTGCATCATCGTAAAGGAAATGGTCGTAATTATCAGCGGACCCGCAAGCTTCATTATGTATTTAATTGATGTCTCGTCTATACCAGCCAACCCGCCTTGGCGGGCTGGAACTTCTATTCTCCGCTCTAATCCCATACTTGTATCAATTCTCTTTCTCGCCAGGTAAGTAACTTACATTTTCAGTTTTTTTACCAGCTCCTCGGCGCTGATACCCAAAATCTGCAATCTTTTGTGTGGTTTATTATGTCCGGAAATAACCTCAATGCAGTTTCTTTTTACCCCCAGAATCTTTGACAGAAAACTAATCAGCTCACGATTGGCTTTACCTCGCTCAGGGGCCGCTGACACTTTTACCTTTAGCTTCCTTCCAAGAACACCGCTGATAGCCGTCCTGCTGCTGCCGGGAACTACTTTTACACTTAAAACTACTCCCGCCTCGTTTTCTTCAATAGAAAGTTTTGACATCAAATGCCCAATCCTGTGCCCCGTCTCATGTGTCACGTGCCACGTTCTCGCCGACAGCTAATTGTATATATTTCTCAATCTGTTCGGCTAATTCTCCAATGCTCGCTAACTGAAAATCCTCATAATGCCCCGGAACAAATTCTCCGTTAAGTGCCTTCTTATATATCTTCACGCGTATCAGCGATGGTTCTACGCCGGCCTTGCTGAAGTCACCTTCCCTGTGTTCGCTAAGCTCAACACGCCAGTTTTCGCTTATGAAAACAAGACACTTTCCCGTGTAAACAGCCATAGGAAAATAATCCTGTAACAACCTTAACATTCCCATATCAGTCCGCCTCCAACGAGCCGATTAGTTCTTTTATCTTGTTTACACCTTCCCGGGCACAGTATTTCTTTAAACCTTCAATTATCTTCATTGTAACATCCGGCTCAACAAAATTCCACGTTCCAACTCCCACCGCAGTTGCCCCGGCTAATAAAAACTCCACCACATCCGATGCGTTTCTTACCCCGCCTGTTGCAAGTATCGGAACATCTGTCTCTTTAGTAACCTCAGTATATACTTTGTTCACAAGATAAACCGCTATCGGTTTGATTGCAGGACCGCTCAAGCCGCCTGTTCGGTTCGCAAGCACAGGACGGCGACTATGGATATCGATTACCATACTTGTAAAAGTATTTATCAAGCTAAGTGCATCAGCTCCGCCTTCCAACGCTGCCCTGGCAATTTCGCAAATGTTGGTAACACTGGGAGAGAGCTTGACCATCAAAATTTTGTCTCCGCTCACTTTTTTAACCTCTGATATTATTTCTTCAACAACTTTCGGCTCCGTCCCGAAACTTATACCGCCCCTGGAAACGTTCGGACAGCTTATGTTTACTTCAAACCCGGCGATTTCTCTTCGATAAGAAAGCTCCTGGCATACCTGCTTGTATTCCTCGATACTTTCGCCTGCTACATTAACAAAAACAATTGGGCATAAATCATTCAACGCTCCTAATTTCTGGTCAATGAAGGCATCAAGCCCAATATTAGCTAAGCCAATTGCATTGAGCATCCCTGAATCCGTCTCAACTATCCTCGGTGTTGGATTTCCCATCCTCGGTTTGACCGTGATGCTCTTGGTAATGAAACCGCCGAGAGCATTTATATCCATAAAATCAGACAGCTCATCCGAATATCCGCACGTCCCCGAAGCCGTAAACACCGGATTACTGAGATTAATCCCGCAAAAGTTTACTGATAAATCTATTTCGTTTTCGTTAGCCATTTAGATTTTAAAGACAACCTCTCTACTGTCGAAAACCGGTCCGTCCTCACAGCATAATTTGTTCTCATGCTTTGCTGAATCCGGTGTTTTACATTCTACTGCACAACTTTGACATACTCCGATACCGCAGGCCATTCGGCGTTCCATACTCACCTGGCAATCAATAGCTTCTTTCCCGGCAATCTCAGATAATTTTGCCAGCATCGCCTCAGGGCCGCATCCGTAAATAACTATCTCGCCAGTC
Source organism: Phycisphaerae bacterium (assembly GCA_030604525.1). Classification (GTDB taxonomy): domain Bacteria; phylum Planctomycetota; class Phycisphaerae; order Sedimentisphaerales; family Anaerobacaceae; genus JAUVVQ01. Next base: position 34,290 of record JAUVVQ010000007.1, read on the forward strand.
TCCCAATCGGTTTGTTTATACCACTGTTGAAAACACTCCAAAACCGTTCCTTTGAAACCTGCAGAACCGTCATCTGTTGCGATTTTCGATTCTATTCCATATCGCGCAAACACTGCTAACGAATATCCCAAGTTCTGCGAAATATCATCAAGCTTCCCTTCGAAAGGCAGTTCGTTAACCGTTTTAGCGCCTGCGAATACAATTACTTCTATGTCCGAATGATTTTTCGTCAAATATTTCCCTGCAAACTCCAGAGGAGCTGCTCCAATACCGCCGGCGACTAAAACAACTTTCTTCCTGCCGTCCGGCAGCCAAAACCCGTTGCCAAGCGGACCAATAACGCTGACCGTATCTCCACCTGATAATGTGGTCATTCTAAGAGTAGAAGGGCCCAACACGCAATACAGAATCTCGCACAATGTGCTGTTTTCCCTGACCTCTATATTGCAAAAACTAAAGGGCCGGCGAAGAATGATATCTCGTTGCGAAACATCGGATAATGCAGACGGTATCACTTTATCCGGCGGTATCCCTGCCCTGGAGACCTGCAATTGCACAAACTGACCGGGCTTGAAGCCCGAAAGTAATGAACCGCCCTCGCCATTGACGTCAAAACCAAGACGGTAAAACTTCTCACCGATTCGCTCGTTACCGTGGACAATACCGTTGAATTTGCCTTTCTTGACTTCTGAATTATTTTCCGTCATAAGCTATAAATAAACGTCTCCTGAACAGTTAAATCAATATAAACAATGTAACCAAAAAACATACGCAGTCAAGCTATAAAATTACCTGATGTTTTTTATTCACAAAACAACACTGCAAAAAAATTGCCAAAAGCTTCACCTTGAATTAGAATAACTGCTCAATGAAACGGATTTTTGGAAATATTCTCATCATTAAACCCAGCTCGCTCGGTGACATCGTTTTGTCGCTGCCTGCTATCCAGGCACTGAGCAAAAACTTCCCCGACGCCAAAATCAGCTGGCTTATCCGACCGGAATTCAAAGACCTTATTAAAAACTATCCTCAGCTACATGAAATCATAATCTTTGACAGAAAACTCCTCAGCAGATTCTGGTATTCTCCAGAGGCCTTCACTTCTCTGCTCGCTCTTGTAAAAAAGCTGCGGAAAAGCAAATACGACCTCGTTATCGATTTCCAGGGCCTTTTTAGAACCGGATGTCTGGCCTGGCTTTCCGGCTGTAAAAATCGAATCGGTATGGCAAATGCGAGGGAATTCGCCAATTTATTTTATACTCAAACCGTGCAGCAAAACGCTGAAACCATTCATCTCGTAGATTATTACTTGAAAATTTTAAAAGAAATTGGCGCACCTGTTAAAAAACCTGTATTCAATCTACCAATTACCACTGAGGCCGTCAACTATGTCGATGAATTAATAAAAAACTCCAATATCCCTTCAGACGATTACGCCATATTTATTCCCGGTGCTGCACATCTCGATAAATGTTGGCCCGTTGAAAGATTCGCTCGGATTGCAGAAAAAATTTCAACAGAATTTAAATTGCCTGTTATTGCAATTGGCACCAAAGCTGAGAAAAAAATCGCTGAAAATCTAAAAGCTTTATCTAATGCTCCGATATATGATTTCACTGAAAAAACAGACCTGACGCAATTAACTGCTTTGCTGAATAACGCCACAATAGTGTTCGGCAACGATACCGGGCCTATTCATATTGCAGCGGCCTTGAACACCCCCACAGTAGTTCTCTTTGGGAGGTCAAATCCTGCAAGACTTCGGCCTTATAATATGCCTGATTCCGTCGTAGCTGTCGAACCCTCCTCTCGTGGAATGAAACCGAACAGCAAAAACCCAAAGTTCGACATCAAAAATATAACTGTCGAACAAGCTTACCGGAAAATCTGTAAAAATCTGGAAACCTGAGCCCAAAATCAATTACTCTTGTAATTGCTCGACAACCTTGACACACCTCTGGCATAAATCCGGATAGTCGCTGTTTCTCCCAACGCTTGGCCAGTAATTCCAGCATCGCTGGCACTTTTGATGTTTACTTTTCTCTGCTACTATAGTCGTTTCCTCCGCACCTTTTTGCAGCTTCACTTCACTTACAATACAAAGTGCCGCAAATTCAGCGAGACCGAAATCATCCAATAAAACCTTCATCTCTTCATCGTTACTGTAAATTGTTACACTGGCTTCCTGGTTACTGGCTATCTTTTTGTCCTGTCGTAATCCCTCAAGAACCACAAGCACCTTATCACGCATTTCCATTATCTTTTCCCAGTTTTCTTCCCTCGGCTTGTAATCAATAGACTCATCAGCTTCAGGCATGCTCGCAAGATGCACACTTCCCACATCTTCAGATTTATATTCCATCTGAAGCCACGCTTCTTCTGCGGTATGCACAAGTATCGGGGCAAGCAGCCGAACAAGACTGTCCACTATCCTGTTCATCGCCGTCTGACCGCTCCTGCGTGACTCGCTGTCTTGGCCATCGCAATACAGTCTGTCTTTAAGCACATCCATATAGACATTACTCATTTCAACCGTGCAAAAGTTATAAACAAGCGAAAATACCCTGTGAAATGCGAAATGCTCGTAGCTTTCCAATACTCCTGAAATCAGCTTGCCCAGGTGGTAAAGTGCCCATTTGTCTATCTCAAGCATCTGCTCGTAATCAACGGCGTCCTCTTTCGGATTGAAATCGTTCAGATTACCCAGAAGATACCTTATCGTGTTTCTGATTTTTCTATATGCATCCTGGCTCTTACCAATCAGTTCATCGTTACAACGCATATCTTCCTGATAATTTACGCTGGAAACCCATAAACGAAGTATGTCGGCTCCGTATTTTGAAACTTCATCCTGGGCGTTTACATAATTACCTAATGACTTCGATTGCTTCATTCCTTTCTCATCAACAGTAAATCCATGCGTCAGAACGCTTTTATATGGCGCCTTTCCTATCGACCCTAACGCCGGCAAAAGTGAAAGTTGAAACCAGCCGCGATGCTGGTCGGAACCTTCAAGATACAAATCTACCGGCACAGGCCAACCCTTTTTATAAGCCGTGTTATACCAGCTGCACCCCGATTCAAACCAGACATCAAATATATTCTCTTCCTTTTCCAAATCATCAAAGCTAAACCCCGCAGGCAATTCAAAATCTGCTCCGAGTAGCTCTTCAGGGGTATCCGTAAACCAACTGTCTGAACCCTTCTTCACAATACGAGCGGCCACCGCCAGCACAGAAGTTTTGCTCAGAAGTGCCTGTCCTTCCGAATTAACAAAAACCGGTATAGGCAATCCCCAGCTCCGCTGCCTGCTGATACACCAGTCAGGACGAGATTCCAGCATTCCCGTAATCCGCTTCTGGCCCCATTCCGGTATCCATTTGATATCCTTAACCTGCTCGAGTGCCGAATCGCGCAAACTTTTACCTGTTCCAGGCATCTCCTTATCCACACGAATAAACCACTGCTCCGTTGTCCTGAATATCACCGGCATCTTACTGCGCCAGCAATGCGGATAACTGTGAACGATACTATCTTCTGCAAAAAGCGCTCCCGTCTCTCGCAGATGGGCATTTATCTGGGAATCAACCTCCAGAACATTTTTACCCTTCAGCCATGCCGGCACCGTATCATCATAACAACCATCATCATTAACCGGCGAATATATACCAAGACCATTCTGTTGTCCGGAAACGTAGTCCTCGATACCATGACCGGGAGCAATATGGACTAAGCCCGTCCCGTCTTCGGTCGTAATGTAAGTCGCACAAATAACCATATAAGCATCCTCATCAGTCGGTTTTTCCTCTACAAATGGATGTTTGTAACGCAGGCCTTCAAGCTCTGCTCCGGTAACTGATTTTTCACTTACAGTGTATTTGGCCTCTTCCAGGTTGCCCGCCCCGATAACAGCTTCCAACCGCTCCGCTGCAATAATCGATACGAACCTGCTGCCGTTTTGCTCATAGCTTATCACCTTGTATTCCAGCCCCGGATGGACAGCCACAGCTAAATTCGCCGCCAGTGTCCACGGCGTTGTCGTCCATATCATAAAACTGACCTTCGAATTTCTCGCTGCTTCCTCTCCTAAAAGTCCTTTTTCTACCAGCTTCTCGATGCTTTTCTCAGAAACCAAGAAATTCACAAAAATACTCGGGGATGTAATATCCTTGTATTCCAACTCCGCCTCAGCCAGGGCGGTCTCGCAACCAACCGACCAGTGAATCGGCTTTAACTGCTTATGAACCAAACCCTTATCAACAAGCTCTGCAAATACTTCTAATATCCCTGCTTCGTATCCCGGCTGAAAAGTAAGATAAGGATTGTCGAAATCGCCGAATATTCCAAGCTCCTGAAATTGCTTACTTTGAAGTTTCACATATTTATTGGCGTATTTCGCACATTTCCGGCGAATTTCAAGTTTGTTCATCTGACGGACTTCGCGGCCAAGCTCAGCCACAACTTTAGATTCAATCGGGAGTCCGTGACAATCCCAGCCCGGCACATAAGGCGCATCGTAGCCGCACATCGTTTTATACTTCATCACAAAGTCTTTCAAAACTTTGTTGATAACATGACCCATATGGATGTCACCGTTGGCGTAGGGCGGGCCGTCGTGAAGAATATAAAATTCCGAACCGCTCTGACGCTCTCGTATCTTCCCGTATATATCTTCTTTAGACCACAAATTCCGCTGTTGCGGCTCACGCTGGACAAGATTGGCCTTCATCGAAAATTTCGTCTTTGGCAGATTTAATGTGTTGCGATAACTCTTCTTCTCTGGCATTTAATACTCCCACATAAACTTAATTAATTCTGAAAAACCACTTTATCATAACGCCCCTCCCCGCCTCTGTCAATATCCTCACGGCTCCCCCGCCTGCATATTCAACTTGCTTTAACTAAAATGAACCGATATATTATCCTAAATGGTAAAATCATTCTACATAATTGACGGGCACGCTCACATCTACGCCGCATACTACGCACCAATGCGACAACAGCTTACAAGCCCCAAAGGAGAGCCGACAAAGGCGGCATACATCTTCACCACCGCTCTCTTATCGTTTATCCAGAAGCAAACACCTGATATGCTTGTGGTAGCTATGGATAGTAAAACTCCGACATTCAGAAAAAAAATCTACTCCGAGTATAAGGCAAACCGCCCCCCGATGCCCGATGACCTACCCGCACAAATCGAAATGATAGAACAAATTCTCGATGCTATGAACATCCCAGTCCTTCGCGTAAACGGTTACGAAGCCGATGACGTAATCGGCACACTCGTAAAAAAGGCAGACCCGGATAAATACAAATGTTTTATCTGCTCGAAAGACAAAGACATGCTCCAGCTAATCGACAAAAATACAAGCACTTTCGATGTCAAAACTGAAACGGAAATCGACCCTGAACAATTCAAGCGCCTCAACAAAATATCTCCCAAACAATTCGTTGATTGTCTCGCACTCCAGGGAGACACTGCTGACAATGTTCCGGGAGTTCCGGATGTAGGCAAAAAAACAGCACTGTCCTGGATTCAAAAATTCAGCTCAATTGAAAATCTTTACAAAAACATCGACCAGATAAAAGGAAAACGGGCTGATAACCTGAGAAAATTCAAAGACCAGCTCAAACTAAGCAAAAAACTCGTAACTATCGATTGCTCCGTCCCGATGAAATTCGATTACGAAGATTTTTCACTGACAGATTTCGACAAAACCCGCCTTGCTCGCATTTTCACCGAACTCGGCTTCAATCGATTGCTCAACCAGTTGAATCTCTCTGAAGAAAATGCCAAAGCCGCTGTGCAAAAACCACTTCCGGAAGGGGATTTAACTGAACCCGATTCCGTAAAAACCGTCCCGCACGATTACAAATTAATTGACACGCCGGAAAAATTCGATAATTTTTTCTCTCAGCTGAAAAAACAAAAAATATTTGCAATCGATACCGAAACCACATCAATCAAAGCAATGAAAGCTGACCTCGTCGCAATAAGCTTCGCCTGGGAACCCAGCCGCGCCTTCTACCTGCCTGTAAAAGCCCCATTAGGCAATTCTCATCTTGACCTGAACACCCTCAGGGAAAAACTCGCCCCAATCCTTGCAGACGAAAATGTAAAAAAAATAGGACAGAATATAAAATATGATTACCTCGTCCTGAAAAATGCAGAATTACCCATCAGCGGTATCCACTTCGATACAATGGTCGCTGCATATTGTCTCGACCCGCAGCGAAAGTCCCTGTCGATGGACAATATGGCACGTGATTTTCTCAACTACGAATGTATCCCCATAAAATCGCTTATCGGCAAAGGAAAAAACCAGCTCACTTTTGATATGGTCGATACCGACATAGCCGCCCGCTATGCCGCAGAAGATGCTGATATAACACTCCGTCTTTACCACTATTTAAAACAACGGCTCGAATCAAACCCGTCACTGGAAAAACTCTTCGATGAAATCGAGATGCCGCTTGTCACCGTCCTCGCCGATATGGAATACAACGGTATCTCCTTAGACGTCAAACTGCTCAATAAAATGTCAGCCGACCTCCATAAGCAACTGGAATTGCTCACCGCTCAAATCTACCATCACGCCGGGGCAACATTCAACATCGACTCGCCGAAACAGTTAGCCGAGGTCCTCTTCGACCAGCTCAATCTGAAATCCGCCAGAGTCGGCAAAGCCCGAAGAAGCACCGACGCAGACGTCCTCGAACAACTCTACTCACAGCACCCCATCATCGAGCCAATCATACAATACCGGACACTCAGCAAGCTCATCAATACCTATATTGACAAGCTCGGCTCACTCATCAACCATAAAACCAACCGCGTCCACGCCTCCTTCAACCAGACCATTACCGCAACCGGTCGGCTTAGCTCAAGCAATCCAAACCTCCAGAACATTCCCATTCGTACCGAAGTCGGAAGGAAAATCCGCTCCGCTTTCATACCGCAAAACAAATCTGACTGCATCCTCAGTGCCGATTATTCCCAGGTAGAGCTCCGCCTGCTCGCCCATTTCTCCAACGACAAAGCCCTCAAAGACGCCTTCAACGAAGACCGCGATATTCACACTTTCGTCGCCTCACAAATCTACAATGTCCCCATCGAAGACGTTACACCTGATATGCGATCCAGCTGCAAAGCCGTCAATTTCGGCATCATTTACGGCCAGGGGGCTTTCGGCCTGTCAAAATCCGTCGGCATCTCTGTCGCCGAAGCAAAAAAATTCATCGACGATTATTTCAAAAGATACAGCTCCATCAAAAACTTTACGAACCAAATCATCCAAAACGCAGAAAAAACCGGCTATGTCGAAACCATTATGCACCGCAGAAGAAAAATCCAAAACCTCAAGAGCAGAAACGCAAACAAACGCGCCCAAGCACACCGCTTCGCCGTAAACACCGTCATCCAGGGCTCCGCCGCCGACCTCATCAAAATCGCTATGCTCAACATCCATAAAAAAATAAAATCAGAAAACCTGCCCGTAAAACTAATACTCCAAATCCACGATGAGCTTGTCTTCGAGCTGCCCGAAAACCAGGTCCAAAAACACAAAAAATGGATAAACGAAAAAATGACCTCCGCATTGAAGCTCAACGTTCCCCTCAAAGTGGATATCAATACAGGCCCAACCTGGCTAAACGAAAAATAATAAAAAATTCCCAAAAATAATCTATAATCGCACTCGATATGAAAAACAAAAACAACAACAAAAACAGACAGCAGGAAAATCCGGAAAACAAAAAATTCGACCCCGAACAGTACAAAATCCTAAAACGCTGCTCCGATAAAAAAGATATCACCGAATGGAAAAAATACCGAGAAGCTCACCCCGGCAAAGAAATCTTACTCGAAGGTGCTGACCTTCTCGGTGCCCATCTGGAAGGTGCCGACCTTAGCGGTGCCCATCTGGAAGGGGCAAAACTTCGCCGCTCCCATCTGGAAGGTGCCAAACTTTCCAAAGCTCATCTCGAAGAGACTAAGTTTGACGATGCTAATCTAAGAGGTACCCGATTTTTAAATTCCCATTTCGAAAGTGCTAACTTTAAAGGAGCAATCTCTGATGGTGAAACCATACTTATTAAGTGTTTTATAAACCGAGACACCGATTTCCGCGCCGTCGGACTTGATAATATCCGTATCGACGCCGGAACAAAATACCGACTCAAATACAACAGCAGACGAAAAAACTGGCAGCAATGGTACAAAAATCACAAATTCTTACAATTCATCGCCCGTCCTTTCTGGTGGTTTACTGATTACGGCACTTCCGCAAAAAGAATTATATCTACATTTTCCATAGCGGCTTTTATTTTTGCTGCCGTTTACTACTCCTGGGGTTGCATTGACTTATACCTCCTCGACAACGAAGAAAGTCCTGGCATCGTCGCCAATCTCTTCTTCGATGAAAATGGCCTAATATCCGCTAAATATGTCCCCCTAAGGGCTGTCTATTTCTCCATCGTTACAATGACCACCCTTGGCTTCGGCGATATGTATGCACAGCCAAACGGCTGCGCTGGCCACATACTCCTTATGGCACAGGTCATCCTTGGCTACATCCTCCTCGGCGCACTTATCACCTACTTCGGCACGCTTTTCACCGCTGGAGGTCCGCTTGCCAAACTATCAAAAACCGCAAAGCAAGCCAAAAAAGACAAATCATAACCCCTGGCTCTATCCTGCAGAGATTGCCAAATCTACCACAAAAACTATTCAAACCAACTATAACAACACGTCAGGTTTAAGGACATACTTGATTTATCCTGCAATTTTTGTTATTAGTTTCGCTGCGATGAAAAATTATATAAAAAAATTGTTATTTATAACTATCTGTTGGTACTTCACCTTAAACGCTCTTGCTGCAGCCGACCTCGGTGCGGAAATAAACAAAATCATCAGCTCCGATTCACAGAAAAAAGTCAAATTCGCCGTGAAAATCATAAATGCTGACACTGCTGAAACTCTATATCAGCACAACGCCGACCAGCCGTTCATACCCGCTTCGAATATGAAAATAATAACCACCGCCGCAGCCCTCGAATTATTAGGTCCCGATTTTCAATATCAGACCACCATAGCCATAGACAACAACACCTTAAAAATAATTGGAAGCGGCGACCCATTACTCGGCGACGATATCACCGACGAAAAATACGGACGCAACCAAAATTGGCTCTTCGAGAAAATCGCCGATGCCTTAAAAAAAATCGGCCAGAAAAAAATCGTCGATATCCTAATTGACACTACAATCTTCGATGACAACCGCACTCATCCTTCCTGGCCTCGAAAAGAGCTGAACCGATGGTATGCCTGTGAAGTCTGCGGACTAAACTTCAACGGAAATTGCATCGACCTTACCGCAAAAAATACTGCCGGGAATATTATTCTTTCGCTGCAACCGAATACCACTTTCCTGAAAATTACAAACAAAGTAAAGCCCATCCGGCAGGGCAGTGGGGCTATCGGCTCATTCAGAACGCAAACACCGAACGAAATAGTCGTTTTCGGAAAATGTAAAAACAAACAAGGACCTGTCAAAATTGCTATACAAAGACCCGCTCCATTCTTTGCCTTCCTATTAGCCGAATACCTGAATAAGTCCGGAATAAAAGCAGAAGGCCGATTCATAGAGAAAAAAATCGCTCTCAATGCCGACAATCGAAGTCTTCTTACTATTAAAACAAAACTGTCTGACGTCCTCGCTCGATGTAACAAAGATAGTTTCGGACTGGCTGCTGAAGCGATTGCCAAAACTATCGCTGCCTATGCAGAACCTTCGAATTCAAATGGAAGCTGGGAAAAGGGGGCTGAGCTTATTACACAATACCTTATAAAACTCGGCATCCGTCCGGATGAATTCTACATCGATGACGGCAGCGGACTGAGCAAAAAAAACCGACTTGCACCAAATACCATCACAACTGTTTTACTCCACCTCTATAATAGTAAAAACTGGCCTGTTTATAAAAACTCTCTTGCGGTAGGGGGGATTGACGGAACAATTGACAAATACTTCAATGACCAAAAATATAAAGGAAAAATCTCAGGCAAAACCGGCTATATCAATGGTGTAAAATCCTTCTCCGGCACTTGCAGCAGTAAAAACGAGCACTTCATTTTTTCCATCATCGCAAACAACGCCAATGCTAAAACCCGCAAAGCTATAAACAACATAGCCAAAGCAATCATCGATGAAAATTAAATATACCCCTGCTTCTTTTCCCTTACGGACTTGACTTTGACTTTCCGTGGCTTGAAATAAACGGTTATCCCGTCTTCATAAACATGTTTTTCCCAGTCATCCCCCACAGCCATATTAAAAAGCGGCTCCTCCAGCACCTCAGGTTCCACTCCCAGTATCACCGCCGAGGCCGGCTGCTCCTCCAAAAGCTCAGCTAACTCCCCAGGCCCCGCACCATTTACCATCTCCAATGCCTCTCGTTTCATAAAAGGTGCTATACGGTAAACAAATGAACCCGCAGAAAATTGAGGATAAATATCACAACCGCCCTCAAGAGCATATAAAGGCCCTAATGTTAATATCCTCTTCCCGGAACCACTCCGTTTTGCAATATCATTTGAAATTCTATGGAGACGAACAGCAGGCCAGCCCGATGGCTGCACCAACGCAGGCAATCTGCTTAATACATCTAAATGCGAACCCACTGTTATCATTATACTGACAGCAAAAATAGCTCCGGCAATTTGGATTTGCCTGCTGGCCTTTTCCCTTAACCGCAATTCAAGTAAATAACGCAGAGGATAAGCCAGACCGATGATTAAGAACAAAGCAGGAACAGCAAAATATTGTTTAAACATTGTAGGTGGTATGAAAACACTTCCAAAGAATATTATAGTTAGTGCCGCCGGCAGCAAAGCATTGACCCTGCTGTGAATGTATAGCTTTCGCCGAATAGCTGCCACCGCCGCACAAATATATATTACCGTCAATAATAAAGTTAAATAGGCAGGTTCACTCAGACACTCAAAAAACAACTCGCTCGTTGAAGAAACGGGGGCTACCCTGTGCAGCCATTCTCCGTTAAGCATAGGTATCAGAAAAACATCAATAAAAAACGCCCTCGGCGCACTCATTATCACGTATAAAGGCCACACTGACACCGCAATCGTCGCAACCAAAAAAACAGCAGCATTTTTAATCCTCGCTTTCCTCTCATCAGAACCGGTGCTTAGCAAAACCACTAAAAAAACCAGATATACCAGCCCCGTCGTCATCCGAGACCAGCAGGCAAACCCCAAAACCACCCCCATTACAGCAAAGCGAATATACCTCACCTTCCGCCTGAAGTCGGTAGTTATAAAAACAGCAAAAGAGACAACCACACAGCATGTCACCAAATCATGGTTCCAGGCAAAACCATTCGCATAATCAACAATTGGATTGAAAACATACCATACCACCGCCCCCAAACCGAAAAGCTTCGAAAAAACCGCAAATGAATTTAGCACACGACAAAATATATATAATATAGCGAGAATTGTTATTGTATCGCAAACGGCTGATAAAACACGACCGGCTAAAAGATAATAATCTGTGGCGAATACCTTATACAAAAGTGCGCAAAGAGCGGGATGGTAGGGCAGTTGAGCTACGTAGGAAAAATCCTTGTAAATCATCTTCCCCTCGGACAGCAGGGCACCCGCAGTGCAATACATATGCTCGTCATGACCAATCGGCTTGGTCATACTGTTGACAAATATGCTGATAACAAGAACAAAAAGTACCGCCACAGCAAATATGTTAACTGCTTTCGTCAACATCGCAACGAATCCGTCTCCTCTCGCCTGAACCTACCATTCTGATAATTCACCGAGTAACTCCTCTGCTAAATCTTTCATTGTAACTATACCAAGAGACGCTTGCTTTCCTGAACGAGTAATCCTGCTGACAAGTAGAATCTTATGCTTTTCCCGCTGCATAATTCTTATAGAAGAGATTACATCTGTATCTGGATTTACTCTCTTGATTGGCTTGATATAATCTCTTAAATTATTCAAATCTTCCGCCGCAGTCAGCACCTGGTAAATGTTTACCCAGCCGATAACATTTGACGGTTGCCCCTCGTAAACCAGAACCATTGTAAAATCCATATCTTTTAACTTCTGAAAAAGAAATGCTTTACTTGTATTTACTTCCACAGACTCAACTTTGTCAATAGAGGTCATTATCCTTTTTACAGAAACTTCGGGTATATTCACGAGACGATTAACAATATCACTTTGAACCTGGCTGAAAAAACCTTCATCCTCTGTCTCACGGTATATTGCTTTTATGTGAGGCCTCCCCGATGCAAAAATTATGTTTTTCGTGGATATGCTGGAACCTGTCGCCTTCGCTGTCAGTCCTGCAAAAAATCGAAGCACGTACACCGCACCGCACCAGGTGAAAACTTTATGGAAAAACAACAGTATTGGTGACAAAGCAGGCATCAGTGAATCTGCTCGATGATAAAAAATACTTTTGGGAATCAACTCTGCGAAAATAAATAATATCGGAGCAGTAATAAATGTAGCGGTCAATTCCGCAGTATGTTCACTGCTGAACTTACTCAGTAACATAAAGGTTGCTATACTTGTAATTATATAATGCGTCAGGTTATTTCCTATTAGTATGGAAAGAAGCAGGGCGGAACTGTCACGCATAGTCTTGCCCAGAAGAATGAACCTCCATATCCTCCGCTCCACTCCAAGCCGAAGACGAAGCCTGCTAAGCTGATACATACCTGTCTCAAACCCGGAAAATAAACCGGATAAACCTATTATGATTGTTATAATTATTAGTAAAAATATATTATACATTTTTCTTCTTCGAGGGAATCTCTTCGAAACTCAGAATCAAACTTTCAATCCTGTTTTTACGAACCTTTTCCACGGTAAGCTTCAGATTCTTCAGGTATATAACATCGCCGCTCTTGGGAACTTTCCCTGAAAGGGCGGTTGCTAATCCGCCTATCGTACACAAACGTGTCTCTTCAATTTTTATACCAAAAGATTCTGCCCAGTCATGAAGCGCAAGATTACCAGATAATCGAAATTTAAAAGGACCTATCTTCTCTATCGGTTCTGCTTCACTTGTAAATTCCACCGGACCAAGAAGTTCACCAGCTATATACTCTAAACGCACAAGGCCGGCTACTCCTCCATATTCGTCCACAACTATTGCTGTATCGGTCCCGCTCTTGCGGAAATATTCCAAAAGCGATTCTACTGTCTTCTGCTCCGGTACAAAATTAACCGGCTGTATCAGCTTATCAAGACTCCTTTCTGGATGAAGCAGTATCTGGCGAAGGAAAACCAAACCAACTATGTGGTCTCGGTCTTTGATGTAAATCGGCAGCTTTGTCAGGTTATTCGAGAGCATTATACTCCTCGCTTTTGTTACGCTTTCTCTACTTTCGCAGGCAAGCATATCTACCCTCGGCTGCATAACGTGCCTTACTTTAAGGCCTCCGAACTCGATAACCTCTGTAAGAAGTTTATTTTCATCAGATGTAATAAGACCGCGGCATCGGCTCGCCTCAATTAAACTCTTGAATTCGGACGTCGTCATCGCTTTAGGCAACTTCCTCTGACCCAATATAAGTCTTATGCTTGGTTCTACTATAAGAATCCTGAAAACCGACTGAATAGGCCACAGCATCTTCGTTACAAAATAGAGCACAGGGGCCGTTGAAAGACTGAATGCACGGGAATTGGAATATGCAAGTGATTTCGGAAATACTTCTCCAAACAGTATTAAAACGAAAAGTGACACAAATGCTGTCACGCCGGCCGTTGTCACTCCGAATTCATCCTTAATGTGAAAAACCAATACACTGGATACCGCAAAAAAGAGAATGTTCACAAGCATATTGCCAAGAAGAAGGCAGCCGAGTAATCGCTGTGGTTTTTCCAGTAGCAGGGCGGTAAGGTGACCCAGTCTGTATTGGGATTGCTTCAAAACGGCCTTTTGTTTATGCGTTAAATTAAAAAAAGCCGTCTCCGAACCTGAAAAAAAAGCGGAGCCAGCCAGAAGCAACAACATCAAAATAAGCTGCCACAAACTGTGAAATGCCTCCGCACCCGCTATGATACAACCTGTATTATTAGTAAATTCAAGCACTGTCCATTTTTACTTAGATTTGTTAACTCGTATCCTAAACGTCGTTCCCTTCCCCGGCTCCGAATCAACACTGATACTGGCGTTATGTTCTTCTATTATTCTACTGCAAAAGGCAAGACCAAAACCGTAACCTCTCTGTTTGCCTGCAGTCTCCGTCCCGCTTTTCGTCGTAAAAAACGGCTCGAAAATCTTACCTATCATTTCCGCCTCAATCCCAGCTCCCGTATCCTGAATTTCTATCTGAACACAAGTGCTCTTCTCGTAAGCTCTGATACTCAAAGTTCCTCCAAGCGATAACATCGAATCGCGGGCATTTAAAATTAAATTCATAAACACCTGTTGAATCTGAACCGGAACCGCATAAATCTCCAAATCATCAGACATCTCAATCTTTACTTTTATCCCATCCTTCGTGAAATCCCTGCAAAGACATTTGAAAACATCATCCACAAGTCCCCTGAGCTTACAGATTACCTTCTCCTGCTTTTGACCGTTTGCTATGCTAAGCATACTCTCCATTATCTCAGATGCCCGCCGGCTGTTGCGTTTCGTCTTCCTGAGTGCTTTCTCTATAAGCGCCTTATCATCCGGATTCCGCAATGCCAATTCCGCATAACTGCTTAAAGGTGTCAGCAAATTATTAATTTCATGAGCTATCATATAACTGGCAATACCCATATTCGCCGGACCCTGCAGGCCCTTAAGCTCACACCGCAAATCCTCATTCTCCTGCTTCTGATTTATTAACTGCCGGTGAAGGCAACGTCGCTTTTCGATAATACTTGCCAATTCTTTACTCCTCTTATAAAATTACCTGCTCATTGGACTAAAATATTCCTGCTTCGCATATATTATATAACACAGTAGCTTACAAATATTTATATCGACTTTTAATGTGTTTTTCCTTAAACATCAAAGGTGACTAATTTGATGTTGATTTTAAAACATTTTGTGGTAGATTAAAGTGCCGAAATGAACAACCAGAGACTTTTAGAAGAGCTTGTAGCTTTACTGGAAGCTAATGGTATTACAATACGCACAGAACCGCTTGGCGGCAACGGCGGTGGGCTTTGTGACTTTAAAGGCAAATGCATATTCTTCCAGGATACACAAGCGCCGACCGCTGAAACAGCCGCTCTTTGTGCCAAAGCCGTTGCCGAAAAAATCAATATCGAAAATATATACATCAGGCCGGAAGTTAGGCAATTTATAGAAAAAAATAGATCAGACTAAAAAGAGAAGTGAAAATGTCAAACAAAAAAGTTGCTATTATGGTTGACCAGCTCTATCAGGTTCTTGAAGTCTGGTTCCCGTATTATCGACTCAAGGAAGCCGGCTTTGAGGTGGACTTCGTCGCCGCCGAGAAAAATAAAGAATATCCTTCTAAACAGGGATACCCCTGTCTCTCAAACGTTGCTGCTTCTGATGCCAAAGCTCAGGATTATGATTGTATGATTGTCCCGGGAGGATTTGCTCCCGATTTTATGAGAAGAAATCCTCAGCTAATAAAATTTGCCAACGATATGGTAAACGCAAACAAAATTATCGCTGCTATTTGTCACGGCGGATGGCTCCTCTGCAGCACTAATATCTATAAAGGAAAAAATGCAACCTGCTTTATGGCTATAAAAGATGATATCAAAAATGCCGGGGCAAAATATCTTGACGCTGAATGTGTCGTCGATGATAATCTTATTACTGCTCGCAAACCTGATGATTTGCCGGCTTTTTGCTCTGCTGTTATCAAAATGTTGGAAAAGTAAACAATCAGGAGAAATCTTATGCCACCTGAAGATTTTGGAAACGAAAAAACCCCACTTATCCTCGTAGTTGATGACAATCAGCAAAATCTCGAGCTCCTCCAGGCATACCTCGAAGATATAGATTGCCGCACTATTCCTGCCAATGACGGCCTGGAAGCCCTCGATATCGTTGCAAAAAACCCACCTGACTTAATCCTCCTTGATATTATGATGCCCAAAATGAGCGGCTTCGAAGTATGCAAAAGAGTAAAAAATAACCCCAAAACCGATGACATTCCCATCATTATGGTCACCGCTCTAAATGAGTTTGGAGACATCAAGCAGGCCATTGATGCCGGAACCGATGACTTCCTCAGCAAACCCATTAACAAACTGGAGCTTTTAACACGCGTCAAAACTATGCTGAAACTTAAAAATCTTAGCGACAAGCTCGAACGTACACTTGCATACCTCAGCGAAATGGAAAAACGCTCCTGAAATCTCTCCATCCCTAATCTCCCATATCCCACTGCTGCGATTCATACTCTTCTGTTATTATATTACACCGTTTGGAATTGATTCTCGTGTATCGACCCAACAGAGCCCGGAACGTAAGGGCGTGTAAAAAGGGAACCGAAGAAGGGATGTTTAAAGAGTCGGTTGTAGAATTAGCTTAATAATCACAAATGTAAATCACGCAATATGATTGAAATTTCATAATCAGCTTTCTACAACCCGGCAGGGCGGTAAAGTCCTAATATCCGCCTTTAATGCCCAAAAAACCCATACAGTAGCTATAACCCGCACTTAATTCCGCCCCCTGATACCCTTTATCAGCAATTTCAAATTAACAACCACGCCTTCATTGTCGATGTTCTTAATATCATAATTTAGCAAAAATATCGCTGTTTATATCTTGGGACAATTTTATATGAATAGATTAATGGAAATTCTCGGCAGGGGGATGGAAGTTGACACCTCCGATTTAATCTGGCAATGGCTTCAAGCCGTTAATCACACCGATAATAATCCTGACCAAAACCAGACCTTGCAATTAGAAAATATTACTCAACTCGCAATCAACAACAAAACCCGGCAGGCAAAAGAACAGCTAAAGCTGTATCTGTTTGAAAACTCCGCCTGCCCTAAAGGCCGAATGGCCGCCGCTGCTCTTTTCCTTGCTGATAATCAGATAAAAAATGCCGTAGAGGAGCTCAACTCAGTTTACTTCAGGCAACCAAGTAATACAATGGCACTCTACGCGCTGGGACATTGCTATGAAAGACTGCAAAAAGAAGAACAGGCCATTGAGTTTTATCAGGACTGCCTCAAATTCAAAAATTACCTGCTTTTACCGAGATACCGTTTAGCCGCTCTATATTTCAAAAAACTTCAAATCGACAAAACAATAAATGAGTATAAGCTCTTAACAGGTGAGTATCCCGATGATTTAAAGCTCCTTTTAACCCTGGGCTATCTGTATATTCAGAATGCACAATTCACCGAAGCCGTTGATGCCTTCAACAAAGCTATTCTGATACATCCTGATAATTTCCAGGGCGAGTCCTCCGATATCGACCAGCTTATCCAACAAGGCCAGGTCCAGGAAGCCCTTGAGTACGTTGACGACCTCTTAACAGACCAAAATGATAGATTTGATTTAATGCTCAAAAGGGCTGATTTACTCTCTATGACCGGCGCAACCTCCGACGCACTTATGCAGTATGAACAAGTCGTTAGATTGTGCCCGGATTTTCTCGAAGCTACAATCAAACTGGGAACAAATTACCTACAGACTGAAAAACTGCAATCTGCCGCTCAGCAATTCAACAGGGGCCTGGAAATAAATGATAGAATAGTTGATGCATATATAGGACTTGCAATAGCCCAGCTCTTACAAAGCCATAAAGCCCAGGCACTTGCCACATTATCATTAGCCGCTGCAATTCAGCCGAACAGCTCAGTGTTGTTTGTGGAATTTGCTAAATTACAATTCCAGATGAGTTCAGACCAAAACGCAATATCGGCCCAAAATCCCGAAGCAGACCATATTATGGAAGCTGTTATTACCGCACATAAGCGAAAAGCTGAAAATCAGTCGGATAACCCCGATATACTCTATAAATTAGGGCTCTTGATGATGAACGTGGGAAGAATGAAGGATGCTGTAAAATGTTTCCAAAGAGCTGTCCAGATTAATCCAACGTATCACCGGGCTAAAAGCAAATTGGCTATCGCACTTTATGAAACCAATCAAAAAAACAAAGCGCTTGAAACTATAAAATCCAAACAACCCCTAAAAAAAAGCATACTTGAGCTGCATTACAAAACCGCGTTACTTTATTGCAATAAACTAAAATTTGCCGGCTCTATGCTTAATCTTAACCACCGGCTGCAGAAAAAATTCGCAAATGAGGACACAACAGTCAATATCTCAATCGTCCTGCAAAACCTTGGCTTGATTGACAGAGCCGCTGCAATGTGGGATAGCGTCCAATCAATAGCTGAACAGACAATGTTTTAAATAGCACACCAAAATAACCTCTAAAATAAAACTAAAGCCAAAAAAACCAAAACAACCCTGATAAACCATAATAAATCCCAATATCACGGAATTATCCTGAATAACGCCTGTTTTTTAAAATATACCTGAATGAAACATAACATATATTATAGGACGTTGGATTTGGGGCAGATATTGGCTTTTTACAAAAAAACGTGATTTAATTACATATAAGCCCAATGGACAGTATCTTGATACCGACTATTTAAAAAACCGCCGGCTGTCTCTCAGAAAAAACGCCCATCCCGCAACTTAAAACGCTCGGATACCGGCTTTCCCAGAATTTCATAATGTAAAATTGCTTTCCGTAAATCTTCCGGCCCTTCCATATCTAACAGCTCAGTTATGCTCTCTCTATCTTCCACGCCTTTGGCTTTTTTCATCCCTTCTTTATAAACCCCGCCTTCATTTAAACCAATAACAGGCGATTCCAGGTCTTTCTTAAAAACCTTTGAAAATACCCCCAGTCCCCCTCTTGTCCCTTTTGACAAACTTCCGCCTCCCCCCTTCATTGCTTCAAGATTATCTTTAACCTTTCCCACCACCCTTCCTTTAACCGGCTCCTCAGGAATCTTTTCTTTTATATCTATCCTGCGTGCTTCCAGCCGGGCTGGCTCTGTCTTCGAAACACTAAACAATTTCTCAATTTCTTCTAATCCTGTGCTTTTCTTCTCTTCCTCCAACTCTTTTTCTTTTCCGCTTTTTTGAGAGAGTGATTTTAGAATGAACCCCCCAATCCAGAAAACTGCTAATATGACGAATATAAGGATGTTGAACAGGTTCTCAAACTTCCCATTAGCGCCTAAAACGTACATAAAAGGATAATACATAACCTGATTACCTTGTAAAATACACTTGCTTGCCGATTTACAATATCGCCACAGAACTAAATATCTAACATCAGCCCTTATTCCTTTTGCTTCTTGGGCTTGGCAATCGTATCTCGCATTTCCGTATCTGCCATAATATTCTTCATCCGGTAATAATCCATAATACCCATATTGCCTTTTCTGAATGACTCAGCCATTGCCTTGGGGACTTCCGCTTCAGCGAGAACGACCTTGGCGCGGTTTTCCTGTGTAAGCGCCTTCATTTCTTGTTCGCGTGCGCGGGCCATAGCGGCACGACCTTCTGCCTCGGCCTGGCGTAACTTCATATCCGCCTCGGCACGCTCGGTCTCCAGCTTGGCACCAACATTAGACACCTCCTTGCCCTCCTTGCCTTCTCTGCTGACGCCGGCCACACTTACATCAGCTATATCGATGGAGACAATTTCAAAAGCGGTTTGGGCATCGAGGCCGCTTGACAGCACCTTTTTTGAAATGCGGTCGGGATTTTCCAGCACGTCCTTATAGGTGTCGGACGAACCGATGGCACTGATTATGCCTTGACCAACACGGGCGATGATAGTTTCATCCGTCGCACCGCGGACTAATTGTTTGATGTTCGCCCTGACGGTGACACGGGCACGAACCAATAACCTGATACCATCTTTGGCGACGGCGTCAAGCATTTTAGAACTATCCATTGGGCAATCTATAATCTTGGGCGTAACGGTGGTTTCCACCGCTCTGAGTATGTCACGACCGGCAAGGTCGATGGCACGAGTAACATCGAAGGTGAGCGCTATCTCGGCCCGCTGGGCTGCAATCATTGCCTGCACAACATCAATCACATACCCGCCGGCAAAATGGTGTGCCTGTAACTGGGCAAAAGTTACCGGCAGCTCGGCTTTGTGGGCGATGATAAGGGAGTTAACGCACGTCATTACATCGCCCTGATATCGTGTCCAGAAGCGCCTTTCACGCTCAGCCCTTTCTTCCTGCCATCGCTCACGAGGCTGCACCTCTCTATCCCTATCGGGGCGGTCCTTGCGAGGGAAACGGTTCTTCCCAACAAGCCAAACACTTTCTAATTGCCGGGTATCCAAATCAGTAATACCGCCCTGAACCGCAGCGATGCGAGCGCGGACAATAGCTTCCCGAGGAACGCCACGTAAAAACATCCCAATCAGGTCAAGAAAGCTGACGTGAGCACCGCTAAAGAAAGCTTTAATCCATGTCCTTATGAATGACATAAAGACAATGAAAACAAAAATTATGACGATTGCAGCTATAACAGCCAGAACAGTCAGGCCCTTGTTTCCTGCACTTAATAATAGTAGTTCCATTTCCGTATACTCCTGTATTGATAAGTTAACAGATTATTGGTTTAATCTAACAATAATTATATATTTCCCCTTCCTACAATTATACTATTTCCTTCCACTTTTATTACAAAAATATCGCATCCCGGACCAATTATTTCGCCTTCAGCAACAACACTATACCGCTCACCGTCTATTTCAGCGATGCCGGAAGGCCGCAATTGCGTTACGGTAACTCCACTTTTGCCCTTCAGAAGGCTAAAGTCTTTGTCGCTGATTCCTGCTTTTCCACCGGCACCAACAGAATCTTTGTTGTTCGCTATCAATAATAGTCTACGACCAAATGGTGTCCGTGGCAATATCTTTAACCCAAGCAGAATGAGCACAGGAACAGACACAATAGCTATAGCAAGGATAATCCATCCAATTGTTCCACTCTGCATAAAGGCAAGAATTACGGCTCCGGCTAACGATACCGCAGCAACAAAGCCGAGTATGCCGCCTGAAGGTATAAACGTTTCAAGAAAAACCAACAATATCCCAGCCACAAGCAATATAATCACGTATGTCAAAAATGTGCTCCTCAATAAACGCTTGTTTACTAAGCAGTGCTCTTTGGATTAGCTATCTCCTTTACTACTATACTGTTTCCTTCAATCCCGGCAACTATAATTTCTTTGTTGGCCTCGATAAGTTCTCCACGCGAAACCACATTGAGGCGTTTATTACCGAATCGAGCGATACCTGACGGCCTTAACTGGCCCACGCTGACCCCCTTCTGCCCAACTTCCACCGGCGGCATCGCTGCAGGGGTCGCTAAACCTCTACGCACTGTGGCAGATTCTTCCGGTGTAGCCAGTACCAGACGACCTACTATTGGAATTCTTGACAGATGTTTGGTTAGTATCAATACTATAACCACAAATCCTATAAACCCAACAGATAATCCCAGAACATTATTAGTAAGCAATCTCCAGTCGAATGTGGTATGTGGCCAGGGAAGTTTACCAGGCGGATTTTTGATGAGCATGCCAAATATGCCAAATAATATGCAAATTATCCCCAAAATGCCGGCTATTCCAAAGCCCGGTAATACGAAAATTTCAATCAATAACAATAGTATTCCGACGACAAACACTGCTATTTCAACCCAGTTAGCCATCCCGGTAAGGTATTTGCTGCCGATTATGACCGCAAAGCAAATCGCCGCTGCCAGGCCCGGCAATCCGATTCCAGGACTGCTCAGCTCAAGATAAACACCAAGCATTGCAATCATAACCAGAACACTCATAACCATCGGTGAATTTAACCAGCGAACCATCTGCTCCGACCAGTTCGGCTTATATACTATCGGCGGACTCGAAAAGACCACCCCGTCACGCTCCTCCAGAAATTCAATCGCTCCTGAAAGACCGTTTACCTCCGCCCTGGCTATATCATATTTTACTGCTTTTGATGACGTTAGAGTCAATATCTTATCATCACTAACCACAAGCTCTTTATCAGAAAGGGCATAACTATTCGCGTCCGTCGGAAGACGTTCTTCCTCGAAATATTCAAAACTGCCGCTGTCTTTATTTTTCACTCTAAATACCTTAATCTTCATACTCACCATTGCTCGAAGAACCGCAGAAGGATAACCGTTCGCCTCTGCCGCCGTATCGAAAATCGCTCGAATAAAACTTTCCGTCTTCTCTCGCTCAACACCCTCAAGCTTACCGCCAAGCATAATAGGTGCACAATCCCCTATTTTCGTATTGTTCCGCATTATTATATCCTGACACGATACACTTATCATCGCACCGGCCGATATCGCCTCTGTATCTATATAAGCTACTGTCCGGGCCTTCTTCCCGGTTTCTAACATTAGATATTTCGAAATATCATCCGCCGCTTTGACAAGACCCCCGTATGTCCCTATCTCATATATCAGATAGTTACTGCCGCCCTTAAGCGCAAGCTCTGTCCTTCGCTTGATTGACTCATACAAACCGTTATCTATCATTCCCTTGCATTCAATCACCGAGGCCTTCGCCTCGACTGCTTCAGTCGTAACAGAATTAGAATCCGATGCAATACTCAACAGCGAAAACAATAATACACCTGCAACCACCGTTTTTAGATAAAACGTTTTCCTCATATCTCAAATTGTACCTGACAATAATCCCTTTGGCAACATTTAGATTCAATTTCCCGTTAATTTTCAGCTCCTGGAAAATCCGTGAAAAACCAGACAGCTCTAAAAAATCAACCAGTCGCCTATCAGGTATAACACAATTGTCAGCAATGCCGCAAGGGGGACCGTAGCAAGCCACGATACGAAAATAGAACCCACTATCTTACGATTGATACCTGTTATTCCCCTTGCCAGACCCACACCTATTATCGCCCCGACAAGCGTATGCGTTGTTGATATTGGCAATCCGAGCTTCGAACACACAAGCACCGTCGCCATACCACCGATGTCAGCCGCTACACCGCGTGAGGGCGTAATGTCCGTTATCTTTGTTCCCACCATCTTCATTACCCGGTAACCAAAACAGGCCAGGCCTGCTGCTATACCAAATCCGCCAAGCATTAAAATCCACAAACTCACCGGCACTTGCCCCGGCACCGTCCCGGTTTTTACAATCTCCACTACTGCGGCCAAAGGACCGACTGCGTTGGCTACGTCATTGGCACCGTGTGCAAATGCCACCGTCGATGATGTTATAACAACAAGCAATGCAAAATTCTTCTCTACCTTGCCAAGCTGTTCATCCCACGACAGCTGCTTTGCCCCCCCCATCTTCCTTCTGTTGAGAATGAGGTAATAAATTCCAGCCGCTGTTAACCCCCCTGCTATCGCAAAACTTATTGCCTTTGGTGCATTCAGATTAAGATGAAGATTTTTTAAACCTTTGTAAATCGTTGCAAGAACTAAAATACAAAATGTGAAAAAAGCGCATATCGGAATACCTTTTCTCGCCGCCGTCATAGGATTCTCAACTGAAAGAATATGACGGGATATTAGTTTGAATATGAAAAATGCTGACACCCCCCCTGCCACCGGCGACAAAAACCAGCTCGCAACTATCTTTGAAAACGTCCCCCAGTGTATATGAGAAATCCCCGCCTGCAATATCCCGAATCCTACTATACCGCCGACTATCGCATGCGTCGTTGATACCGGAAACCCAAAATAGGACGCCACATTCAAAGCAATCGCTGCTGCCAATATCGCACAAACCATGCCGTATGCAAGCGTATATGGGTCCTCACTGAACGCCTGAGTATCAATTATCCCTTTACGAACCGTATCTGTAACATTGCCTCCGACGAGGACCGCACCCAAAAAATTAAATATACCCGCAAGAACGACCGCCCAGAATATACTGATTGACTTCGAACCTACCGCATCTGCCATCGAATTGGCAACATCGTTAGCGCCTATATTCCACGCCATATACACTGCACATATTATCGCTGCAATTACCAGTGCTTCCATACCAAAAAACTCTCGCAGAATAATTTACTCGTTTCTATCGCTCAACCGCAGACATCTTACCGTATCCTCACCACATTCACCACCGAAATCATCGCCCTGACCCTCTCGTTGCTTCTCGGCCTTACCAGAACCACCATTGACCCAGAAGATACAATAAAACCGTCAACAAACCTGCAACAGGCACTGTAATAAGCCAGGACACGAAAATAGAACCCACAATTTTGCGGTCAATAGCTGTTATACCACGAGCCATTCCAACACCTATTATGGCCCCTACCATCGTATGAGTGGTCGATATAGGAAGACCCAGCTTCGAACAAGTCAATACCGTTGCCATTCCTGCTATATTGGCTGCTATACCTCGCGAAGGAGTGATCTCTGTTACCTTCGTCCCAACCACATGCATTACTCGGTATCCTAATGTTGCAAGACCAACGGATATGCCGATACCTCCAAGAACCAGAAACCATATACTCACCGGTGCCTCACTGGGAATTGAGTTGTGCTTGACAATTTCGACTACCGCTGCAAGTGGACCTATGGCATTGGCTACATCATTGGCGCCCTGAGCAAATGATACCGTCGATGAGCTTATAATTATCAGCGGCACAAACATCAGCTCTACACGTCGCAACTGCTCGCTGATGGGTAAATCATCGCTGTTTTTATACATTATTCTCATAAAAAACACTGCTGCCCCGGCTGCAATAAAACCGCCGATTATACTGTAACAAAGTGCTGATGTGCCGCTGAGACTCAGATGAATATTCTTAAGACCTTTGTAAATAACCGCCAGAATTATTATAGCAAAAGTAAAAAAAACGCAAACCGGAGCACCTCTGCGAGCCGCCCAAATCGGCTTCTCCGCTGAAAGTATATAACGGGATATCAGCTTGAATATAACAAATGCAGCTGCCCCCCCTGCCAGCGGTGAGATAAACCAGCTGGATACTATCTGCGCAAATGTTGACCAATGAATATGAAACAGACCCGCCTCCAATATACCGAATCCTACAACCGCACCTACAATCGAATGTGTCGTTGAGACAGGCATCCCGAAATACGTCGCAAGATTAAGCCACAACGCTGCCGCAAGCAGCGCACAAACCATACCACGCGCAAGCATCCGGGGGTCCTGAGAAAATACCTGTGTATCTATTATCCCCTTCCTGACCGTATCCGTTACGTGACTGCCTACTAATACCGCACCTAAAAAATTGAAAATGCCTGCAAGTATCACCGCCCAGAAAAGAGTAAGCGACTTGGAACCCACTGCACAAGCCATAGAATTAGCCACATCATTAGCGCCAATGTTCCACGCCATATAAAGACCGACGCTTACTGCGATGATAACGATAATCTCTATGCCCACATTACTCCTCGTGTCTCACTCTTGCTATTTTTTGCGAAGAATCAACCGAAGATACTTTGCCGTCTTCTCAGCATTGTTCGCTACCGCACCCAGAACATTGCAGTACTTCTCAAAAAACGAAATCGTAACAGCATCAAGTTTGTCTTCCATACTGTAAAAATGACGGGCAAAACGTCTTTCCAGCTTATCCGCCTGCCATTCCTCCTGGCCAATCTGCGCTATATCTTCAAGAACCTGCTTTACCTCTTTGCCAACAAATCCCGCTTCCGCAATCGTCGAAAGTTTCTCAGAAAGTACCAGCAGGTGTTTACTTACTTTTATCACCTGCTCTACGAACTCAGTAAAATCCTCCCTTAGCTCTTCCGGCATCTTTGTCCGGCGAAGCGTCAGAATAACCGCAAAATCTTCCGCCGAATCTGCAATGTCATCCTGAAATGCAAGAAATTGGCTCAGCTCACCTTGACCTACCGATAAAAAATACATCTTACTGAGACTATCTCGCAGTTCTGTCTTGATTTGGTCAGCTTCATGCTCCGTCCGGGACATTTGATGATGCAACTCTTCTATCTTTCCATAATCCTCTGATAGAAGATTTTCAACCAATGGACGAAGTAGTTCCACGCATTCGTGTACCTTCTTAGCATGTTCATAAAGCGGCACAAATGGCGATGAACCAAAAAATTTCTCTAACACTCCCATCTTTCGTCTCCTTGAATTAAAACCTGTCTTTATTTGACCAATGTCAGAATAAAACGCATTCTTAAGCTGCTAAAGCCCTTCTAAAACCGCCCTGTAATGCCCGAATGTTTATAAAAATATCATCCTGAAGTCAAGACCCTAAACAGATTTCGCAGCTTAAACCAATTCATCGTAAAAAGGATTTTGAATTGTATTTTCATCACATCGTTCAGACAAGGACTTTTTCAAAAAAACATTTCTAACACCAGTGGGCGAATATCCCGAATTTCGTCTCACACCACCATTTAACCCTCTCGCCCCTCTCCGGCTCAGGCATTGGCTCGCTGAAGCTAAAAGATGTTAAGGCGAACAGGTGTAAAATAACTGCAATAGGTATCGAAATACTTCTTCTCGCTTTGCAGCCTGTTTTCCCATCTAACTATCGTGTAGCTCTTTAGTTTTTATATTTACTAATATCATATATTTAGTGTATTTGCATATCTCTTATGTTTCTTTATATAGTTTATTCAGTATCTCAACCCCTTCCCGAATCTTCCCGTCATCCGTTGCGTAACTAAGCCGAAAATGACTGTCCCTCTCGCTGAATATGTTACCCGGTATAATCAGGACATTTTCCTTAATTGCCTTTTCGACAAATTCCGTCGCCGAACCGACAGGCGACTTTACGAACGCATAAAAAGCTCCGCCCGGCTTCTTAAGACCAAAATTATCTTTCAAACCCTCAAAAACAATATCCCGCTTTCTTTTGTATGCCTCCGCATATTCACTCATATCATAGTCCATGGCCGCTATCGCCGCCTTCTGAAAAGGACTTGGCGCACACACAAACGTATACTGCTGTATCTTGGTCATTTCCTCTATCACCGACGAAAGCGCCTCCCCCGCCACTGCATAACCCAGCCGCCACCCCGTCATCGCATATGTCTTACTAAACCCGCCGAGAATCAAGCTCTTCTCGTAATATTTACCTATGCTTACGCCCGGCTCGTCGTAACAGAACTCTTCGTATATCTCATCCGACAGAACAATAACATTCTTCTCCCTCGCCGCCTTAGCCAGCCCTTTTATTTCCTCTTCAGAATATACCGCACCGGTCGGATTACAAGGCGAGTTCAATATAATCAGCTTTGTCCTCTCCGTTATCACATCGGCAATACCATCAACTGGAAGACCAAAATCAGGATAACTGTCAACATAAACACACTTGCCGCCTAACAGATTTACCAAGTGCTTATACATCACAAAATAAGGGTCCGGTATAATCACCTCATCACCGGGATTTATCAGCGACATAAAAGCGAGCAATATCCCCCCGCTCACCCCGCTCGTTACAAGAACCGACGGCTGACCCCAGCCGAACTGCTCCGCCGCCATCTGGGCTATCTTTTCCCTAAGCTGTTCATCTCCTGTCGTCTGAGTATATTTATTGTAACCGCGTTTTATAGCTTCTATCGCAATTTTTTTTAGCTCTTCCGGCACATCAAAGTCCGGCTGACCTATCGAAAAATTTATCGGCTCCTCTAACTCCGCCGCTAAAGCAAACACCTTGCGTATCCCGCTCGAATCAATCTTTTTTACTCGTTCAGCCAGATATCTTTCCATCTTTACTCCTATGATAAAAATCTACTCCAACTTTTTACACATATATACTAACCCTGCACATCGAAACCCCCGCCATTCTAATAGATTTTTCTACTCCCTGCAAACCCCAAAATACTCACCCCCCTGTCTTCCACCCACCACCGTGCGGCCCTGCCCTCGAATGCCTTTGCCTGTGCCCGCGAAGGCGGGTATCGAGAGTCATTGCGAGCACCTCACCGGATTCTCAGAAGGTATGCAAAAGAAAATAGTCAACAATGTCATTGCGAAGGAACCGAAAGCGATTGTGGCAATCTCAAACATTACAACGCAAAAGCAGCATATTTTCTTAGGAGGAGCGAAGCGACGTTGCAATCTCAATCCCAACTCAAAATCGAAAATCCGATATGGCGGACTCAAAACTATTTCTCCCCCACCCCATGACCCGAGGCCGGAGTGTCTGCTGGACTATAAGACAATAAATTCCCCTATCCAAAAGACGAACTGCCCAGCAGCAGCATCAAAAAAATATTTGAAGATGTGATTGATAAAGTATAGAAGAAATCTTAACCTTGATTTCCAAAGTAAATCCGTGCAAAAATATGAGATTTTGATAGTACAGGATCTATGGATGCCGGTTTATTAGCATAAATAGAGATTGATGATGTATTTAGATTGACGGATTCTGCTTCAGAGCAAGATAAAATTTACAGAAAAAATTGCTTAATCTATCTTCTCAAGCTCATTGTTCTCATTGACTACATCACTGCTTACGATAAGTCCGTGTTTCTCATCAACTACAGATTGTACATTATAACCGGCATGAGAACCTCCTCTGCCGTGCATCTTCCTGCAATCCTTATCCGTGGTGGTTTGTGGGCAGTATTTTGTATGTAGCAAGTCGGATTTAGTGAATAGAGTTTACTGTGGACAGGGAAGGGTGCGGGATTTATATTAGGTTTGTTGGATTTCGGCAGAATTGTTTTATGTTAATGCGGTTTGTGAGAGTGATATGAGTGTTAAAGGCAGGTATGTATATGAGTGGCCTCGGCCAATGGTAACGGTTGATGCGGTGGTGTTTTCGACCGGCGAGTCAGAGTCGGCGGAAGAGGCGAAGGTGTTGTTAGTTAAGCGTGGGAATGAGCCGTTTGCGGGTATGTGGGCGCTGCCCGGCGGATTTGTGGGGATGGATGAGGAGCTTGAGGATGCGGCGGTGCGCGAGCTGAAGGAAGAGACGGGGGTGACGGGAGTTGAGTTAGAGCAGATGCGGACATTCGGGACGGTTGGCAGAGACCCCCGCGGCAGGCAGATAACGGTTGTGTTTATGGGTTTGACAAAGGGAGTTTTGCGAGAGGTTCAAGGCGGTGACGATGCGGCGGAGGCGAGGTGGTTCGGCATAGAAGCACTGCCCGGGCAGATGGCGTTTGACCATAGTGAGATTCTGGCGGCTGCGGCTGAGCAGTTGAAAGATAAGCTGGCTTGAGGGGTAGGGTTTGCGGCTTAAGGCGAGAAAGGTTTTGCGATTTTTTTGTTGAACATTCTCAGCTGGACGTCGAGCGTGCTTAACGCCCAATCGATGTAGTGTAGTTTGTGTGCGGGTCTTCTGTGAACTTCGTTGAGCAGGCCGATCCTTACGGTATTCAGGAATCTTCCGATGGTTTGCGTTCTTAGCTGCTGCGGGTTAGCCGCCCATTCTTTAAGCTCCTGCAAGTCGTCTCTGAGCTGTTTGTGTTTATTGAGCTGGTCGATGGTGAGGTAATCGGCGGGGTTGTAAGCGGTTTGCAGTCCTTTGAGGCAGAGGATTAGTGATTCGTAGCTTGCTCTTTCGTCGAGTCGGATGAATTTGTATTGCTGTATGTGGTTTATGGTGTGTTTTGGCGCTCTATCGGCGAACTGGCTGTCACCGAGATACCATCTTTTTTTGCTTGTTTTAGCGAAGGCAAGCTCTTCGCCGATGTGGTATTGCATAATTTCCTGCTGTTGGATTCTGGAGACCCATAGTTTTCCGTTTTGTTTTTGCTGAAGTCCCCCGCCGAGAGCAAGGAGACATTTTACGAAGCTGATTGGTAATATTTTCTGTTTTCCGATTTGTTTTCTTGTCAATTGGAATGAGAGGTGCAAGCTGTGCGGTTTTACGCCGTAGAAGGAGACGATTTCGTGAATTAACTGGTTGAGGAGCCAGGGGTCGTTTGTGGCCGGTCTTGAGATTTCAGCGGCGATGTTTAGTCTTCCTGGAGCGAGCTCGAAGAAGCCGAGTCTTCTGAAGAGGTTTGTTTCACCGGTGTGGTCGTCGATTAAACCGCCGAGCTTCCAGGTAAGGATATCGAGGTTGAAGTCCTTGAAGTATCTGAAATCGTCGTATGTTGAGTCGGGCGTCTTTGAGTCATCTTTTTTTTGGCTGACAGCGGCACGCCCGAGATTGCTTAGTTCGATTTCGGCACCGAGTGGAATGAGTCCAGGCTGGAGGTTTGCATGTATTTGTTCGAGGTGTGACCAGGTAATTCTGGGGTCGAAGAAGTTATCAGCGGCCTTGACGGCGTATTTTACGTAATCGATGAGGTCGAAATTGCGTTGCGGCATAGTCTGCAGGCCTTTTTTGACGATGAGGTCAACGCTGGATACGTTCAGGTTCAGGATTTTTAATGCGGTCAGGATGCTTACGGAACGTTTGAAATATCTTTCCGAGGTAACCATATGTTCTATTTTGTATCGGTATCGTGTTCGCATTCTCTCTTCGAGCTGGTTCAGGAGGACCTGTTTTATGATGAGAGCGAGGTAGTTTTCGATGTAAGGCATTGCTTTTTCGTCATCGTACAGGTGTTTAATTGAGGGGCTTGGTCTGTCGAGCTCGTGCTCGATGTAGTAATCGCTGATGGGGTCTGTTTTGAAGTGGCTGATGACGAGGTCTCTTTCTGTTGTGGCGAGCAGCTCTCTTCGTGCTCTTCTTTCGATTTCAGCGTCGTTGGAGTATTCTCCGGGACGAGTGTGTTTTTGGAAGAATTGCTGGATACGTTTTCTGAGCCAGAGTTCGTGTATGAGGTTTACGTGGAATCTGTCACCGAAATGTTTTTGCATAGATTCTCTTGAGACAAGATAAGCTTGTGCCTTTACGGTCCCGTTTGCGGTGTGCACTTTTACGGTTTCCCTGGTATATCTTTTGCCTTCGTATTTGTCGATTTCCCTGAGGGCTGAGCAGGGTAAATCGTAGGCGATGAATCCTTCGATTTTAGCATCTTTGCTTTTGACGGCGTAGTAATAGACGCCATCAGGGCTGAGTTTTTTATGTCCTGCGAGGAAAGCTGGTTCTGCAAAGCAAGTGTATGCGCTTATTTTTTTTGGGTTGATGGTGATGCTTGAACCGGAGACGGACTCAAAGATGTTCGGGTCTCGGAGCGAACCGTATATGAAGAGGTTGACCTTGCTTTCAGACATATCAGTTAGCCGCGGATTTGGGTGTAGTTTTTTTATTCCTTTTTGATTTTTCGATACAATTTGAACAATTCAATGAAAGCTTTTAAGATTACCTTCAATTTTGCCCCTGTTTGCGAGCCGGCAGTTCTGGGGAAATGGTGAACGGGTTTTTGAGTAACCTTGTATCCTTTTTTTACCGCTCTTGCGAGGATTTCAGCATCGATAAGTGCACCGGAGCTTGATAATTTTATGTTATCAAAGATTTCTGTTTTGTAAAGTTTAAATGCGCAATCGATGTCTTTAATTTTCATACGAAAGAGAAGGCAGACAAGTTTGGTCCACAGGAAGCCGTTTATTTTTCTTATGAGCGAGTCCTGGCGGTTGATACGGTAGCAGGATACGATGTCGAATTTTTTGATTAATGTGAGCAAAGGCGGCAGCTCATTGATGTCGAACTGTCCGTCACCATCGGTATAGAAGACGAGATTTTTTTCTGCGTTTTTGAACCCTGACTGCAGTGCTGCGCCGTAGCCGAGATTTTCGTGGTGGTGGATGACTTTAATTCGCGGGTTTTCTCGGGCGAGGTTATCAGCAATATCGGTGGTGTTGTCTGAACTTCCGTCATTTACGATAATAATTTCGTAATCGGCGTTTATATTCTGTAGTGTCTCGAGGGCGTTTTTTATGGTGGTCTCAAGATTATCCTGCTCGTTGTAGCACGGGAAGAAGACGGTTAAGGAAACCGGATAATTTTTTTTTAAATTCCCGGAGACGTCATTGGGGATTTTCTCGGACACGGTTTACCACCTTTTATCCTTGAAAGCTTTTGGGATTTCTGCCCGGATATTTCTTTTTTCGTTTTTGTAATTGTTTGCCGATTTTTTGTCATTATTTTGCAGGGCGATTCTCTGTAGTATTGTACAGGCAAGTCCTACGGCGGTTAATCTGTTATAATAGCCATCCTGATTTGCGTATTTATCTTTGTTTTCCTGAAAAGTATTCAGGTGATTTTCGAGAATAGTTTTTGCCTGTGTTCGAGTTTTCTCGAAAGGTAAGGCATAGAGAAATTGTTGGACAGCGACATCACAGGGTTTGAGTGAGAGGGCTTTTTTTGCATATTCGAGGCCTTTGGTTTTTGAAGCGAGAGTGTTCTGCATTAGATAAGTGCGAGCGAGGAAGAGATTTTTTGTAAACTCATTAGGATATTTAATTGTTCCTGTCAGTGCGCCGGCGAGCAGTTTTTGGCCTTTATCGCTTTTTCTATCAACATACATTCTTTGTTTGTCGTTAAAGAAGACGATAGGCCATTCGTTGTTAGTTTCGACGGCCTTTCTAAAATCTTCTGTATTATCATTTACGGGCATTAACACTAACCAGACATCTTTTTTTCTTATCCTTTTTGAGATGTATTTGCCCATTTTGATGTAGTCATCCTGTGTTAATTTTTGTCCTCTTAATCTGGCTTGGTATGCGGTTGGGCCGCCCGCCATAATTTGCGACCACATTATGTAAACGGGGTAGTTATAGGCGGCTTGTGCCCTTCCATCCATAAAAAGCTGGAGAGGGGTTTTGCCCGTATTCGGGTCAGGTTCCTGTGCATAAGCGATGAATCCGCCTTCAGTCCAGTAGTTGAACATATTACCTTTGAGCTTATTTTGCTTTATGAATTCGCCGGTGTGGAATGGTTTTCTGTCTGAAGCAGTCATTCTCATAAAGACAGAGGTAAATTCATTGTCAGTGGGCCAGGGTTCGAGGTAAACAGCTTTGAATTTCAATGCCCAGAAAACGCCCAGTGGTATAACAACAACGGCAGCGATGACAGCGACAAACAGTTTCAGGGTATATGGCATTGGTGAAACAAGGAGTGACTTTTTTGTATGGAAGTTAATAGAAGCATTGATTGTGCGAGCGATTTGTGTGATGAAAAGGGCTATCAACGGGCAGGCGGCAAAGGCGGCGATGGGTATGAATCTTCTGGAGCGGTATGCCATATAGGTAGTCAAGAGGGCAATGATGAAATAAGGGAAGTCTAATTTCGGCAGGTTGAAGGTATTTGTCTGCGGTTGCTGATTCTCGGTTTTAACTCTATCGGATAATTTCTTAAAATAAACTCGTAACGTCGGCAGGATGAGCCATGTTATGATGGAGAATATATTTATTATATAAAGCCAGCTAAACAGGTTTTTATATGTAAGCTGCAGATTCATTTCGTAGATGGGGTGCCAGGTTCTTGTTACATTCCAGATGTTTTTGAACAATCCACCGAACCAGTCAAGAGTGATTCCATCACTCTGAGGAGTCTTGATTTTTAAGGGGTTAAAGATGATTGACATCAGAATGATAGTAACGACGGCGGTTATGATGGGGAATATAATATCTTTTGTTTTAGCTTTTATATTTTTCGAGAAGATAGAGGTGAAGATATAAGTTGTAACATAGGCAGGAATTAAGAGGAACGGGAAGATATATCTTCCGGCATATCCTTTGGTGCCAGAGCCGGTAAGAGCGAGAGTGATTATAGTCAGCAGGCCGAGCAGATAGATGAAATGAATGTTTTTCAGGATGCTGATTAGGATTATACCCGCGAAAGCTGTGCATAAGATAAATCCGGCAAAGTCTGCTTTAACGAAAGAGAAA
Organism: Phycisphaerae bacterium; assembly: GCA_030604525.1. Lineage (GTDB taxonomy): Bacteria > Planctomycetota > Phycisphaerae > Sedimentisphaerales > Anaerobacaceae > JAUVVQ01. The sequence goes on from JAUVVQ010000007.1 coordinate 68,063, forward strand.
CTAATGAAGGTTATCCAGACGGCGAAAGAGGCAGCGAGCCATCCAAAGAATTTTATCAGGAGATGAAATTTGTTTTGCTGTGTTTGCATTTCATTAGCTGGAGCTTTCAATGTTTTTGGTTTCAGGTATCTGCTGTAGAGCCAGAGCAGGCCTGTACATATTATTAAGACAAGCATTACGAGAAATGGGAAGCCGGTGCCGACGGGGTTTGTCCATTCGAAAGCGGGATGCCACTCGTTTACGATACGCCATTTTTTTGCGTATTCACTGATGCTTATGATGAAGGTGTGAGTAAGATTTGTAAGGTGGAAAGGATTGAAAATAACGACGGCAAGGAATGTGGTTATTCCAGCAGCGAAGGTATGTATGAGGTGTTTTTGTTTTAGCAAGACGAGTTTATCTTTCAGGAAGGTGAGAATAATTCCAACAACTACGGCTCCTAAAAAGAGTCCAATAAAAGTTATCCTGGAGTTGTTAAGGTATTGGGAGATATCTTTTCTTAATTCAAGCTGAGGCGCCACGGCGGGAAAAAATCTTGTAAAGAAAATGAAGAACATTACGAGCCAGGCGAAGATGTGATATACGTAGAGTATGGACAGGTCGTTGGTTTTGGCATTTTTGGTCAAAGCGGTGGCAATACTTCCGGCAGAGAACAACACTAACAGGACCCACAGCCAGTTGTGTAACTGCAGGTTCAATAGTTTGTTTCCGGTGGAGAATTTCCAGGCAAGCAGGAAGAAGGCAATCCAGGATAGTATGCTAAAGAGCGGGATTTTCCATCTTTTAGATAGTATTTGCAGGAGATGTAAAATGAAAAAAGGAACAAACATAATGAATAAATAGATATATCCTCCGTGGACGTTTGCCCAGAATACACCAAGGGGGACAAGTAACCAGATAAACAGATGGTTCTTGTAAGTTGTAAGGACGAGAATTAATAAGAAGAGTGCGCCAAATAAGTTGGAATATGCAGCGGGCCTGATATCGATAAAAGAGCGGCCTGCGAACAAAGCGAAGCAAGTGAAAGCAGCAGCAAGTAATTGATGCGCCCCTAAGATTCTTGATGTGAAATAGATGGCAAGGAAGGCGCAGATGTAGAGAGCGAACTTCCAGTAAACGAGCGTATTGAAGGAGAAATTTTGCGCATCGGCGACAGGAGATTTATGAGTGAGCCAATAGAAGGTAACGTGTGTGAGCCAGTTCTGGTTTATCCATCCTGTTGGGTGCCATTTTTTTACGGTATCGAGTCCGACGATATTTGTTATAGATTTCGCCCAGGATGGCCATTGTTTTACTTCTTTTTCAGTTGGTCCGGCGTGATGCGAGTTAGCGCTGAAAGGTTCGACGGTATCTACGCCGTGATTTATGAAGTGTCTTCCACAAGACATAGCGACCCAAGTGTCACCGGCGGCGACCATATGAGTGCAGGCGTGGAAGGTGAAGAGAAGCATTGCGAGCCAGGCAAGCAGAGTAAGGATGACCGATAATTTTGGTTTTTTTTTGGTTGATTTTATTATTTCAGCCATTTTTCAATTCTATCCAAGCCCTTTTTAATATTTTCAAGAGAGCAGGCAAAGCTTAGTCTTACATTTTCATCGAAACCAAATGGTTTTCCCGGCACGAGAGCGACGTTTGCCTGTTCAAGCAGCGCTTTTGCGAAGTCCATACTTGAGTTAATTTCGGTCTGGTTAATATTTCGGCCAAAATGTCCTGAGACATCAGGAAAACAGTAAAAAGTCCCTTGAGGTGTGATGCAGGATATTGACTCGATGGAGTTTAGTTTTTGAGTCATAAATTCACCTCTTTTCTGGAATTCGGCTCTCATTTTCTCTATTTGACTTTGTGCATCCGGGCTGAATGCTTCGATGGCGGCGTATTGACCGAATGTTACCGCATTCGAGGTCATATGTGACTGTAGCCGTCCCATAGCTCGTATGATTTCGAGCGGTCCTGCGGTATAACCGATTCTCCATCCGGTCATAGAGAAGGTCTTGCTCAGTCCGTTGAGTGTTAAGGTTCTGTTGTAAGCATCTTCGCTTAGCGAAGCGAAGCTGACGAATTCGGTATCGCCGTAGATTAGTTTTTCGTAGATTTCATCTGAGAGGACAATGATGTCGGTGTCTTCGAGGGTTTTTGCGATTTGTTTTAGCTCCATTGGTGAATATGCAAATCCGCCCGGGTTGTTCGGCGAGTTCATTACGAACATAGCGGTTTTATTGGTGATTGCCTGTTTTAGCTGGTCGGGGGTAATTTTATAATTATTTTCTTTTTTCGGTTTTATGATTTTGGGGACAGCACCGGCAAGTTTAATGGTTTCGATATATGTTACCCAATAAGGAGCGGGCAGAATAACTTCGTCTCCCGGGTCGAGGAGGGCCTGCATAGATTCGTAAACCGAATGTTTTCCGCCGATGGTAACGATGATTTGGTCGGGTGAGTAGTCAAGATTGTTTTCATTTTTCAGCTTTTGAGCGATTTTCCCCCTTAGTTCCGGAATACCTCCTGCCGGCGTATATTTTGTTTTCCCTTCTTTGAGTGCTTTTATAGCGGCATTTTTTATGTATTTCGGTGTGTCGAAATCGGGTTCACCGGCACTGAAGCTTACAATGTCGATTCCGTCTTTTAACATTTGTTTTGCCATTGCGGTAACGGCCAAAGTTGCCGAGGGTGGGACGGCTTGTGCTCTTTTGCTGATTTTCATCGTTAAGTCCTTTTCCAAATTTTGGTTATCAAACAGGAATATTAAAAGGAAAAGGAACAGGCAGGTCAAGTAAATTGAGCGGTTAAGGCCGGAAAAAAATTTATCGTTTTGTGATTTAACTTTTTCTATATCTCTACAATTTCGCTGCTATTCGGTTCCCACCTTTATGGTTGTTTGTTCTTTGGCTATTTGCATCCAGTCGGGATTTGAAACAAATGATTCGAGTTTCTCAAATTCTGTTTTTATGTTTTTTAAAAGCTCCCGTGCTTCCGACAAATCCTGCTTTGATGCCATACGTTCAAGCTGATGAGCTATTTGGGATACTTTGGTTGCTCCTGTGTTTGCGGTCGAGCCCTTTATTGCGTGAGCATACAGTTCGAGCTGGCCTACATCGGATGTTTCAACTGCAGAGGCAAGCTCTTTAATGCGCTCTCTGTTATCCTCAATGCAGACCGGCATGATTTCCTTGATTAGCTCCTCATCGAAACCACGGTTGATAAGCCCATCCCAATCAATGACCTCTTCATAATTATTATGAACATTGTCTAAACCTGTCTCGTCCATTTGGTTCGATGCTGAGCTGTTTGAATCGAGACCATTTGCCGCAGAGTCATTATTTTCCGGTAAATATTTTTGAATTGTCTCAATCAATTTTGTTCTATCGATAGGTTTAGACAGATAGGCGTCGCAGCCGGTCTTGATGGCCTTTTCCTCGTCGCCTTTCATAGCACCGGCGGTCAGGGCAACTATCGGTGTTTTTATTCCCTTTTCTCTAAGTGCTTTTGTGGCCTGGTGTCCGTCCATATTGGGCATGTGGATATCCATCAATATCAGGTCAAAGGATTTAGACGAAGCTTTTTCCAGGGCCTCTCTGCCATCATCGGCAATTGTTACTTCAATGCCCATTGTTGCAAGCATCGATTTCATCAGTATCTGGTTGGTCTTAACATCTTCAGCCACCAGGACTTCTCCCGAGAAGGTGGTTTTGTCGGTTTTCCTTGATTCGTCGGTCCAGTGGTCGGCAATATCATGCCTGTCGAGGAACGGCTGTTTTGTTACATCCAGGCCGGCTGGTATGGTAAGTGAAAATACGGAGCCCTTTCCAGGCTGGCTGGTTAAAGAAACATTTCCTCCCAGAAGTCCGGCAAGTTGTTTCGTGATGGTCAGTCCAAGGCCGGTACCTCCGAATTTTCGAGAAGTGCTTCCATCGGCTTGTGTAAATAACTCAAAAACCGATTTCTGTTTGTCTTCAGGGATACCAATACCGGTATCTTCAACGTCAAAGCGGATATTCGGTTGAGTGCCTGTGGTTTCCAGGGAAACATTTATATGGACGTAACCTTGTTCGGTGAATTTAACAGCGTTATTTACAAGGTTGATAAGGCACTGGCGCAAACGCGTCGGGTCTGTATGTATTTGAGCGGGCAGGCCATTGGCTTCGATAACCTGGAAATCGATTCCTTTTTGCTCTGTCCTTGGTCTCATCATTGATTCAATTGAATTAAGACACTTGGCTAATGAGTAGTCAATAAATTCCGTATCGAGCTTTCCCGCCTCAATTTTGGAGAAGTCCAGGATATCATTTATGAGAGCAAGCAAATTCCGGCTTGAATCTTTAATAATATTAACTTTTTCTCTCTGTTCAGTGCTCAGATTTTCATCGCCCAGTAAGTCACTAAAACCAACGATAGCATTCATCGGTGTGCGTATTTCGTGGCTCATATTGGCAAGAAATTCACTTTTGCTTTTATTGGCCTGGTCAGCCTGCTCCCTGGCATTCTCCAGGTCCTGCATCATATTCAATGCAGCTTTCTTGGCTTTTTCGAGCTCGACGGTATATTCCTGGTGTTTTTTTTCCGCCAGCTTGCGTTCGGTGATATCGCGGACGAAAGCTACCATTTGTTTTTCACCAGGCAGATTTGTAACACTGACTTCCACGTCGATTACTCCGCCATCCTTGTGTTTATGCTGGGTTTCAAATTTGTCGAAGCCCTGTTTTATTATTGTCTTTATGTGTTCGGCGGTATTTTGGGTTTTCTCCGCCGCTTCAATATCAGGTATAGACATATTAAGCAATTCGCTACGGCTATAGCCGGTCATCTGACAGTATGAGTCGTTGACTTCAACGAGTCGGCCATTTTGGTCATTTATCCAGAAGCCATCCTGGGCGGTTTGTATAATCGTAGTAGCTTTTTCCTGCTCTCTCTTTTGTTCAGTAATATCTCTTACGGTTGCCTGCAGCAGCTTCTTGCCTTCCATCTCTATCATTGTGAGCAGCACCGTAGCGGGGAATTCTTCACCGGTGAGCTTTTTATGAGTCCACTCGAAGAAATTAGAACCCTGGTTCATTGCTGTCTCTATCATTTTTTTGGCTTTAAGGGAGGAAAACTGGCCGTCCGGCTGATATTCCGGCGAAAGCTGCCACGGGTCAAGAGAAGCGAATTCGGCTTCGTTTTCAGCGCCGAACAGCTTGATTGTGGCGGGATTGGCGGAAGCGAATTTCCAGTCCGGCGGAGCAAGGGTCATTATCACGTCCTGCGAAGATTCGAAAAAGGTTTGAAACTTTGCCTTGCCGGAGATTGCTTTATCCTCTGCCATCTGGTGTTCGGCTTTTTCCTTTTGCAATTCTGTTGTTCGGGCGGCAACTTGTCTTTTCAGGATTCGGAACCAGTATATCGCCACAATTGTAAGAAATATCAGAGATAAGAAGATTATCGCTGCGTATTTGAGAATAGTCCCTTTTTGAACTCCCTGCGGTTCCAGAACGCCCAGCCAGTGGTCATATATCCGGTTATACCGACCGCTATTCTTAACAATGGCCAACCCTTCGCTGAGAAGAGCCAATAACTCGCTATTACCCTCTGTAACAGCATAACAGTACTTTGAAGGACGTATAGGAGACCCAACTGTAACAATGTTGTTAAGCTGCAGTTTTTTTACCCAATATAAACCGGGCAGTTTCGCCAGGAGGGCACAATCATATTTACCTGAAGCCAGTAGCCGCAAAGCTTTTGCCTGAGTGCCGACAGGGATTAGTTTGTTTTGGGCATCAAGACCTTTTTGCCGAGCATAGTCATGCATAATATCGTTGCGCATAACCATAATTTCTTTGCCGCTTAAGTTTTGGACAGAAGCAATGCCAGCTGAATTTTTACGCACAAAAACTGCATGATTGACGATAGCAAATGGAGAGCTGAAATCCACGAGCTTGTCCCGCTCCTGCGAGTAGTACATTCCTACAATGGCATCGACCTGGCCTTTTTCCAGCTCATTGCGAATCTCTGACCAGGGTGCAATTAGAATTTCCACATTGAGCTGCATAACCTCGGCTATGGCGTGTGTAAGCTCAACATTAAAACCAGCAGGGTTACCTCTTTCATCGGAAAAAGAGTATGGCGGGTAATCGAGCTCGGTCCCGATAACGATTTTCTTAAGTGGTACGGCAGCCTGGGTATTATCGACAATTTTCCCTGTATCCGGAACTTCAGAGTGATTGCTTTGCGCCGGGACGGAAGCCGTAATGAAAAGAATCCCTAAAAGAATTGGAATGAGCTTTTTCGACATACTTGCGGATATAAGTTCCTTCATTGTTTTACTTCCTGCACTTTTGACTTTACGAAATCCGGGGACCATAAATATTTTTATCCTTTGTATCTTTATTCTATTCATCATTGCCTGGTAAAGCTTCCTTTTGAATCTGTTCAAAATCAGTTTCGTATTTTTCTTCTTTGCCCAACTCTTTCAGCAGTAAGTTAATTTCTTTTTTCAATTCAATCATCCGCAATTCACGCCCCACGGCCATTTTGTTGAATCGCTCCAGGTCTTTAACCGTTTTACTTAATTTTTCTTCTGCCTGTTCTCGCACGGCGACTTCGTTTTTTAATTGTTTGTTAGTAACGGACAACTGCCCTGTGCGCTCTCGGACTCTTGTTTCCAGATTTCCCTTGGCATCCACCAATTCCGAGTCGCGTTTTTGTATTTTCCCCAACATTATATTGAATACATCTACAAGAGAGCCAATCTCATCATTAGAATGTTTTGTGACCCGGACAGAATAGTCTTTGTTTTTTGAAACCCCTTTTGCGGCCTCGGTCAGATTTAAAATAGGTACGGAAATCAAATTTTGAAGTTTGGAGGTGAGAAAGTATGCTATCACCAGCACGAACAGCAGGATTACCCCCGCTACAGCAGCGTCTCGTTTTAACCTGGAATGTATCAAGCTCATATCATCCATCAGATAAACAGTCCCGAGGATTTCGCCATCGAGGACGACTTGCCTGAAGACAGAAAGGCGGCCATTTTCAAAGGAGTGACTATTTTCTTCAGGTTGCGGCGGCTGAATTTCCCCAGAGCCGTTTTCTCGCTGGTACTTAGCAAAAACTGTACCCTGTTTATCGTAGATACAGGCAAATACAATCGAATCATTAGTCTGCAGTGCGGAGAGGGTCTTGACGGCATCCTGTTTATCTGAGAAAGTCAGGGCTGCCTTAGAGTTATAGGCGATGACTCCGGCATAAGTATCAAGGTTATCTACCAAGCTGTGGTGAGCGTCGATTTGTCCCCATGCAATAAAGGCAGCAATCCCTATGATTAGAATGGCTGCGCAAGCGAGCATAATAACCACTGTAAACTTCTGCCTTATGGACATATTTTGTAACCTGCTCATAGCTATTTTTCTGCGTCCTCGGGTGTTTTTTCATCAATTACTTTCTTTGCCAACCGTAAGAGCTGTGAGCGCATCTTTAGTTCGGCTTGCTTTGCGGCAGCATTATTGATTTCAAAACGAACTTTCTTCTGCTCCATTACAAAATTGATAATCCCCCCTGCCTCGATAAAGCCGGCCGTCTCGCCAATAGTCAACACACTCCCGCCTTCAACAAGATTGATGATTTCTTCAATATGCTCTTCCTCGGAAGAGCTAATGAACAGCAAATGACACTTTTTAAAAGCATCACCGTAATCGGCCTTGTATTCGGCTTTGTATTCATCCTTTTTGTATCTGGCTTTGTATGCGATGATTGACGGAAAATGCTTGATTACCAGTGTTTTATCTTTGACTTTTTTGGCCTTAATCGGCTCAAATGCATCTTCAAACGGGTCATTGCCGATGATACCGATAGTAATAACATCATTGCTGTCAGCAATTTTATCTTCAGGCCAGTCAACGAACTTGATGAAATTATATAAGAAAGCAGCTTTAATCTTATAGACATTGGCCTTTGTCGGTTCAGCAGTTGTCTTTTGTGCCACTGCGAGAACAAACAGAGCCGACAATAAGATTAGAAAAATACGGTTATGTCTTTTAAAATCCATCATGAGTTAATGCAGTACCTGTAAAAACGCCCTTTAGCCTACTTTTGCACAGACCGTGACCGCTCGCACTTTCATAAATACAAGTTTTTCAGCAATTCTTGTCATTAGCCATACCCAATGGGCACCGGCTTCAACTGATGGATACGTTCAAGGATTTCCTGAAA
>JAUVVQ010000060.1 GCA_030604525.1 Phycisphaerae bacterium
AACTTCGGAGCGAGGAGATTTCGTGCTTAGGAATTAGGATTGGGATATAAATACGGCGCCAAAACCAAAAAGCGAGAACTAAGATGAAGGCCTGGATTAAAGAACCTTTGATAGTAAGTCTGAGAAAGATAGCAAGGAAGAGGTAGAAAAAGAAAATTCCAAGGATAGTTAAAATGTGTTTATATTTTTTGTGTCCTTGCCGGTGAATTCGGATGATTTCATCTATTTCTTTGGACAATCTTTATTCTCTCGGACAATATCATTCTATCTTATTGATAGAATAATATTATTAATTTTTATTCTTTTTCCTTTTTCCAATAGTTTTCCAATTTCCAATAGTTTTCCAAGTCCAAAAGTTCGTTCTTTATCTCGGAACTGCCATGATTTTTTACATATTCTGCGGCCTGATCATAATACGTATTCCCCATCTTTTTCAATGTCTCAAAAGCAAAATATCTATACAAATAATTTTCTTTTCCTTCTTTCACTAGTTGTTCAGTTAAAAAAAGAGCTGCCTCTTCGGAGGGAAATTTAGCGAATAAAGAAAATTTTTTAATAAATAATTCCTGGTCTTTTTCGCTTTTAATTATTCTCAATAATCGTCGCCCTAAACTGTCCTTTTTTGATTCTGGAAACTTTGTAAAATCTTTTAAGGAATATGTAGCATACCATCTAAAATCTTTGTCCTGGTCTTGTAAAAATTCAAATAAAATATCTGTTAACTGGTCTGTTTCTATTGGTTTTAAAGACATGGCTGCCAGAGCAACTCTTTGAAATCTCCTGTTTGGTGACCTGAGAACAGACATTATCTCTGTTTCTGTCGGTTGTCTTGCTCGGAGGAATTTCTGCTTTATTTTGCTCATCTTGGCTAAATCCTCCATAACAATATCATTCTTAGCGGTAGCATTTGCTATGGCTATATTCCTTGCCTGGTCATATTTTGATGCATATCGAAACCACTTTTTTCCCTCGACCCCTGACTTAAATGTACATACTGTGATTAAAAGAGAGAGTCCAACAACAAAGCATATCACATACCAGATTTTATGGATTTTTCTCATGCTCATTTTCTTCTTTTTTTTACTTATGGACACGGCTTACAATAATTTCCTTGTTGAGTGATACTAAGCACATCGTTCAGCAAAAATCAAGAAAAGAATCATTGTCATGCACAGTTCCATAAGGGACAACCAGAGTAAACATCAAAATAATTTCTACTTCCCCTCCTCCCCTTTTCTTTCTGCTCGGTGTTTTTTATTTTTACTAAAAGTTAGGGAGACAACATCTCTGGATAAATCTGCCGTGGATTAGAACCATCTTCATCCATTGCCCAAATAGTTCTACCTTCCTTCACAAAGAAAACTTTATTTGTCTTGGTTCCCCATACAGGAGGTCTATTTGTAGCTTCCAATCCTAATCTTTTGTGCCGATTTTTCTCTATGTCATAATTCCACATACCACCCTTATCATCGACAGTTAAGATTCGATTGTCCGAAATCCATGTTGGCATCAGTGCGCATCTTTTGCTGGATAACTTTTTCTTATCAGAACCATCAGCTTTTAATAACCAAAGATTGCCTTTGACTAAATCTGACGACTGCCAGAAAAAAAGGATATTTTCTCCATTCGGGGAACAGCTTATAAAACGTGCACCATATTCCCAACCTTTCAGAGAATAAATTTTTCCTTCTTTTCTGCTTTGAATATTCACTGACCAAAGTTCTGTTAAATCTCCTTTTGTTACCAAATAAAAACCTTTCTTACCATCTTGTCCCCAATCCCAACTTAAGGGATAAACTTTATTAATAGTTGTCAACTGTTCTTCTTGGTTACTATCAATATTTACCAGCCAGAGATTGGATAAAGAAGACAACTCTTTCGGTAGATTGTTTTTGCGTTCTGCTATTCTGACAAAGCATATTTTGTTTCCATCGGGCGACCATTTCGCGGTAAGATCTTTATTATCACTAGTTGTTACTTCTTTGTCTTTAAGTGATTGGACATCCACTGTATGGATATGCATGGTCTTGTTTTCATTGTTAACAATACTAAAAGCTATTTTTCTACTATCGGATGACCAGCCTAACGAACCTTGAAGCAACCCGGGAATTACTGTAATCTGTTGCAATTTTGACCCATCTATATTCATTATTTGTATTCTGCTATCCATATTGGTGTCGTTTTCTTCTATTGTTACAAATGTAAGCTTTCCTCCGGAAGGAGACAGAGATAAGTTTGTAGGAGATATTAGCGGAAGGGTTTTAGCGATTCCTTGTTCAGCGATAAATATAGTTACAATATAATATGATAAAACAAAAAAATACTTCTTTAATATTTTATTCTTTATAATATACATAAAGTTTACCCCTTATATATTTAGTCGTCCCATCTTCCCCTATCATATGCCGCCCAACATGCTTGAAGGCATAAACCGTGTGCTGCATAATTTGCAGGGCCTTTATGAGGACCACAAGCCTCGTCACCTACAAATTTCTGTGCGCATCTATAGGTACAATCAGCTACGTCTTCAGAATCACGTATAATTTCTGCAATATCTGCTGCGTGTTCACCTGCGTCCGCACACCCACCTGTCGGGTCAATTAAATTAACGGGATTGTTAAGACAATAAACATAAGCATTCAACCACCTTGGCTTTACTCCTTTATACCATCCCTTTGATCTTTGTAAATCCATTCCTCTGACAGCATAATATTCTATTGATAACCTCGGATCCCTTGAAATAAACCTCCCTATTCTCGGATCATAATATCTGGCTCTTAAGAAAGCCAATTCATCTGCCTCGCCAAACTGCTGCTGGCCTGTGAAGTCGTAAGTGTTATCACTTGTGCCTGTGCTAGCGATTAAATTGCCAAATGAATCGTAAGTGTAAGAAACTGTAACATTACCCACAGAGTCTGTCAATTGTCTTGTTGAACCCGAGCCGGCGACGGTTTTGCTGCTTGGGCTTGGTGGATTGTTTTTACGAAGAAGACGGTAAAAAAGTGCCTAAAGTGAACTAAAGTGAGCTAAAGTGCCTAAAGTGAACTGAAGTGAGCTAAAGTGCCTAAAGTTGGATGCTCGATGCTTCCGCCTTTGCTGAAGCTACGGCGGACAAGCGATACTGGATGCTTGATGCTGGAGGGCGGATGACAGAAGACAGAGGACAGAAGACAGATGACAGAGGACGGAAGGAATATCGAATAACTCCGCTTGGGGACGCCTTACAGCGGAACAAGGAATTTCGAATTTTGAAATATTTGTATTGCGTATGTCGTCGCCGTAGCGGCGACGGCTAAACGAATAAGAAACCACGAGGCGGCTAATCGGGTGGTGTTTTTGGCTTGTGTAAATTGAGGTTTGATAGTATCATTTCAAAGCCGCGAAGATACTAATTGAGGTGAGTTTGGCGACTAAGAAAGGCCCTTGTGGGAATCATTCTAGCAGAAAAAAACTGGATTCCTGCTTTCGCAGGAATGACAGAGCCGATTAAATTGCCAATTAAAATCAGGAGAAAGGATGCAAATGGCTAAAGCCAATCCTAAATTTGGCTGGGAGGACAAGGTTATCAATTATGCCCAGATGGGGGGTATTGAGACATCGGTTCTGGATAACGGTCTCGGTAAAGGGACTCGAATTGCCTGGGTAAATACCGGCTCCGGCCTTCGATATAAAGTGGTTATCGATAGAGGGCTGGATATTGCTGATGCCTTTTATAATCAGCACAGTCTGGCCTGGCTCAGTCACGCTGGTGTTACTGCTGCCCGGCCTGGTGCCAGCAGGGGACTGGAATGGCTGTATACTTTTGCCGGCGGGTTATTGACGACCTGCGGCTTGACGCACGTTGGCGGGCCTGAGAGTGACGAATTCGGTGAGCGTAGCTTGCACGGGCGCATAAGCAATATTGTGGGGGGGGTCGAATCCATTATTCAGCCCAACCCGTCAGCAGGAAAGTTGCAAATGAGTATCACGGCGGTGATGAAGCAGTCTCGTGTATTCGGGCCGAATCTGGAACTGAAGCGCACTATATCGAGCACGCTTGGCGAGCCGGCTGTTAGAATTCACGATGTTGTGACCAATGCCGGCAATACTGCAGCGCCTCATATGATATTGTATCACTGCAACTTCGGCTGGCCGTTGGTTGACGAGGGCACCGAGATTGTATGGAAAGGAAAATGCGTGTCTCGCGGTATGGATATGGATAATGCCATATTCAACAGCAAACGCAACTTCCGAAAATGCCCAAAACCACTCGATAGTCACCGAGGCGGCGGCGAGGGGTGCGGTTTTATCGATGTCAAGCCGGACAGTAAGGGCCTGTGCACTGTCGGGCTTTATAATCGCAAACTCGGTCTTGCCCTTGTTATGAAATATAAAAAGAAACAACTTCCCTGTCTTGCAAACTGGCAGCACTGGGGATACGGCGAATATGTTACAGCACTGGAGCCGGGAACCAATCCTCCAATCGGCCAGAGCAGTGCCAGAAAGCAAAAAAAATTAATTCACATAGCTCCAGGTGCGAGTAGAACTTATGACCTGGAAATAACAGTTTTAACCGATAAAAGACAAATCAATCGCTTTCTAAAAACCGCGGGTCAGTAATTATGGTGATAGATGTTCTAATCTTAAATACGACGGTGGTAGATTTCAGAAGAGCAGATTTTGAATTTGCCGATGAATTGGTGGGCAAAGGTGGAGTGGCCAAATGCAAAACCGAAGATATGCCGAATTTCTCTCAGGAACAATTTGCCGAATGGATAGAGCAGGGTTTTGCCACTGCGGGCGGACCCGGCAATGCAGCGCCTTTGATTGCAAGGGCAGGCTTGAACGTAGCGGTTGGTGGCAATCTGGGCAAAGGTGATTACGATGGTTTAGATGCTCAAGGACGCTTCTTTCACGATTGTCTTGCATCCAACGGCGTCGATGTGTCGGAAATATTCGTTCATCCAGAATTGCCGACCGGAACCACCTTTATCCATGACACGCCTGGCCGGGACCGTGGAGGTATTGCTACCTTCCTTAATGCCAGTGACGATTTTGATTTTGAGATATTCAAAGGAGCCGTTGACCGATTAAAGCCCAGTATAGTTTATTATATGTATTCCGGCCTGTCCGAAAGGGGCGATGCCAATGGGGGACGAGATTTGGCTGAATTTATTAAATGGTGTCGGGATAAAGAAATTGTTACTATTGCGGACAGCAGCACTTTAACGGGCAATCCTCAGGAATGGATTCGGTCGGGCAGGCCGGTGGAGGAATATAAACTTTTAGAGCCGCTCTTGCCCGAAGTTGACCTGTTCTTTACCTCGTCCGACGAGGCCAAAATGATCCAAAATACGCTTGCGGGCGGACGCCGTTGGAATAAATTTGCAGAACATGAAAACAATCTGCACTTTCTTGATTTTTTGGGCGAAAGATTCTGGCGTAAAGATAATAGAACAATGATGTTTGGCGTTACGGTCAGCGATGGTGCCTATGAAAAGCATATCTGCCCCGGTATCGTCCCCGATGGTGCAAATAAAATCGTATCGCGGTTCATGGCGGGCGAGGTGGTAGACCTGGTCGGTGCAGGAGACTCATTCAGGGCGGGGCTGGTTACATATATTGCCCGCAACTTAGATGATTTCAGGAGCGGCACGATGGCTTTTGCCGAGGCGATACAGATGGGCAATTTGTTTGCATCGCTTTATATTAAAGCGCCGCTTGATGATAGATACGGCGGAATTAGAACCTACGATAAAATGCTAAAAGTAGTCCGCAGCGGTATAACCTATCGCAGTTTCGACGCCCTGCAAAAGGCCTTGAGTTGAGCAGTTTGTGTATTGACAGTGAAGTTTATTCGGTCTATAATGTCAACGTTCATTTTTTAAAAGGGTTAATTATTTTTTGAAAGGGTTAATTATGGATTTTGAGCAAAATAATACAGAGCCATCGCGGCCGTCGTCCGGGCCGGTAGCTCCATCGGCTCAAGGCCTACCGGTAGCGGAAACAGCTAAAAAACGAGCCGGCTGGAGGATTTTCTGGGGCATCATTTTAGCGTTGTCGGTTCTGGCAAATATCGCGTTGTTTTTGATGCTAATCGGCGTAGTTGCAGTCTTCGCGGCGGGGCAAAAGGGCATTTTTACCGAGGAAGTTATACAGGACGGACCGCGAACAAAGAAAATTGCGGTAATTAATGTGCGAGGCATAATAGATGACGAACAGGCGCAGGATGTGTACGGGCAGTTAAAGCGGGCCCGTGTAGATAAGCGGGTAAAGGGAATTATTCTTCGTGTAAATTCGCCTGGCGGGACGATTTCGGCCAGTGACCAAATCTACAATGAGATCCGCAAATATCGGGATGCAGAGGATAAGCCGGTTGTTGCGTTTATGCAGGGTATTGCCGCCTCGGGCGGTTATTATACCTCGGTTGCGTGCGACAAAATCGTAGCTGAGCCAACTGCGATTACCGGCTCGGTTGGCGTGATAGCAGGGTACTTGGTTTTGCAGGAATTGCTGGAAGACAAGCTTGGTATTCAGCCGGTCATTGTCAAGTCAGGCGAGAAGAAAGATTGGCCGAGTTCGTTCAGGGCTCCGGCTGATGAAGAGATACAGTATTTACAGGAAAAACTTATCACCCCTGCGTATGAGCGGTTTGTTCAGGTTGTTGCCGAGGGAAGAGAATCGCTAAGTTTATATGATGTCAGACAGTTAGCAGACGGCGGTATTTATGGTGCCACCGAGGCGCTTGACGAAAAGCTGATAGATAAAATTGGCTATCTTGATGAGGCAATAAAAGAGGTTAAGTCATTGGCGGGGATTGAAGAAGCCCAGGTGGTGGAATATCGCAAGCCGTTTTCTTTGGCTGGTTTTTTGAGTTTACTAAGCAAAAATGTTCTGAAAATCGACAGGACTATGCTGTACGAGCTCAGTACGCCGCAACGATTGTATCTCTGGACTATATACGAGTAGATGCCGGCAGCGAAAAAGGCGATGTTCTGAAGCAGAACCGGTGATGATTTCCACTGGCAAAAAGCAGCTTTTAAGCGATATTTTGTCCTTTGCAGTGAAAGGAATAATCGCAATGATAGGGCTTATTGGAGACAATTACGAATCGCTCAAGCAGCTTTGCAAACGATATCACGTCCAACGGCTGGAAGTATTTGGCTCGGCTCTGACCGGGGAGGGATTCGACTCTGAAAAAAGTGACCTGGATTTTCTTATTGAGTACTTGCCGTTGGAGCCAGGCGAACATGCTGACTGCTATTTCGGCCTGCTCGAGGCGTTACAGGATTTGTTCGGTCGCCACGTTGACCTGGTGATGACTCGCGCTATAAAGAACCCATATTTTCTTGAATCTATCAATAAGTGCCGTGAGGTAATCTATGCAGCTTGAATCAAAAAAACTTCTGGAAGACATTCGCTAGGCCACGGCAAAAATTGACAAAAACAAGCGTTTTCTGGGTAGTTTTTTTCAACCCCCCTGAAATGATTGAAGTTTTTGAGGATTTCGGCGGAAAAGTTTTTATAAGTATTTTTTTGAAAAGGGATTAGCTGGTTTTGGGTAGCGATTTCAAAAATGCGCGGTTCTTGGGTAAAAAAGCGGTAGTTGTTCACGCCTACCTGCTTGGTGTGCATCCTTTAGTGCCAAATACCGTAGTTACCACGATTTCTTTGGGGGGGCATAGGTGATAAAATTAAGGTTTTAGGTTAATTCACAGGAGGTGAACGAAGGCAATATTGTGATTCTCTAAGTGTTTCTTAACGTTCTGTTTGTAAGAAGTTGGGATTACCGATGCT
The DNA here is from genome assembly GCA_030604525.1 of Phycisphaerae bacterium. Classification (GTDB taxonomy): domain Bacteria; phylum Planctomycetota; class Phycisphaerae; order Sedimentisphaerales; family Anaerobacaceae; genus JAUVVQ01. The sequence continues at coordinate 7,777 of JAUVVQ010000060.1, forward strand.
ATTCGGTTGGCGCCGCATATTCGGCCACGACTTTCAAGCTTTTTGAGATGGGTTATGTTTTCAGGAATATGGGAATACAACGCTGTCTGAGCATTTATTCAGGAACTAATTAAGCTTCTCCGAGCTGGGCCTAGTAGGCAACCAGCGTGGCGGAGGGTTGTTAGGCCCAGCAGAATTAAAGCACGGCGTGAAATTGTCGTGATAGTGATAAATTTCGTGGATTAGCCGCCACGAGTAGATGCTGGAACGGCTCAGAGGTCAGAAGGATTAAAGAAGGTGCTTTTGTTTTTAATTGAAAAAACCCCAGAGGGCAACAGTCGCGAGGTGTGCTCATAACGACTAATTCGACATAAGCCAAGGCATTTGGAGTGTTGCCCCAAACGCCGATGGAGGAGGGAACGATACGCAGTTGAGTAAGCAAGCAAAGAAAACAATGCGGGATAATCAAAAAAGCAAGGTGGACTTACTGCAAGAGTTGAACGCATTGCGCCAGCGTGTTTGCGAGCTTGAACAAGCAAAAGTTGAGCTGAAAAAGAAAGAAGAATCGCTGGGAAAAGGGGCAGACTTTCCCAACCGCAAACGAGCAGACGAGGTTCTGCAGGAATCGGAGCAGAAATGGCGTTTGCTGGCAGAGAACATACCTGATGCCATCTTGACTGCTGACAAAGACGGCAGGATTCAGTTCCTCAATCGCACCATAGTAGGGTTCACTCCAGAGGATACAATCGGGACTAGCGTTTATGAATACGTGCCGGCCGACCAGCACCACATAATGAGAAAAGCCATTGAACGGGTTTTTCTGACCGGGAAACCCGAACGCTACGAAATTGAGGGGACTGGTGAGCATGGACCAAACACGAAGTGGGAAACCAGAGTTGTACCTATCATCCGTGATGGCCAGGTTGTTGCAGTGAATTTAATTTGCACAGACATCACCGAACGCAGGAAGACAGAGGAAGAGTTGAGGGTGTTTGAAGAGAGGTTCAGCGGTCTTGCTGAGAGTAGCTTCGACCTGATATTTATGACAGATGCTCAGGGTTGTCTGACTTATGTTTCCGACGCAAGTGAGAAGATATTCCATTACAAGCCTGAAGAGATGGTAGGGACACATTTTAAGAATTACCTGATTGAATCCGAGATACCCCGAGTTTCACAACGCTTTGCTGAAAATATGCAAGGCAGGAACCTCGGTATTTTCCCGATGGAGGCAATGAGGAGAGACGGCAGCCACGTCTTCATCGAGCTCAACTCCTCACCTATAGTTAAGGACGGTGAAACAATCGGAATACAAGGAATTATAAGGGACATTACCGAGCGCAAGCGAGCGGAGGAGACATTAAGAGAATCTGAAGAAAAGTACAGAAAGCTGTTTGAGGAGACAACAGACGCTATCTTCGTAGCTGATGCCGAAACAGGTATATTGACCGACTGTAACTATGCGGCATCAGAATTGGTAGGCAGAGAGAAATCAGAATTGATCGGTAAGCACCAGCGGATTCTCCATCCGCCGCAAGAAGTCGAAGGAGAATTTAGCAGGACTTTCAAACAGCACCTGAAGGAAAAAGAAGGACAGGTTCTGGAAGCGCACGTTATTACCAAAAAAGGGGAAATTAGGGATGTGGCAATTAGAGCCAATATCACTGAATTTGAGGGCAAAAAACGGGTTTTATTTGGGATGTTCCGAGACATCACCGAGC
>JAUVVQ010000074.1 GCA_030604525.1 Phycisphaerae bacterium
ACTCTCTGATTCTCGAACCAAGAAAACTAACCATAATTTGCCGAAACCCCTACTATTTCGAAAAAGAACTCCACAGACATAACTGGCTGACTAAATGTGCAGAATTCAGGGATTTTTCGAGACATACATACACTATTTATGAAAGCAATCTACAACTTCTTCAATGTAATTGAAATCATACCAGCTAACTCATTTGCTGATTGTCTTTCTTCAGTTTTAGGTTCAAGCTTCTAATTTTCTCCTCTATAAAAGTCCCTTTCAAAATATCACGACTTACGCCCACAAGGGCAATTCCTTTATCATTTTCATCTTTAATAACAGACCTTGAAAGGAAGACAGGAAATTCGCTGCCGTCCTTACGCTTATGATGAAACCCCACTTCCCTGCTGCCTACAGCTTTATAAATATTTCGCGCATCAACACTTACAGGGTTTTCTCTGCAGAGAATATTAGCGTATTTACCAATGACTTCTTCTTGCTTGTATCCATAAGTTTCACAAAATGCCCTGTTGACAAAAATAATCCTATCCTCCATATCCGTGATATAGATACACTCATCGGTGCACATAATAGCACCTGACAACAAGCGCAATTCTCCTTCCATTTTTTTATGCCTGACAACATTTTCCACAGTGATTGGAAGGGTTTTAAGATAATTTCGTTTATGGTCTTTTATCAGATAATCGGAAGCACCGGCCTTGAAGGCTTTTACAGCTACTTCTTCATTACCGACTCCGGTAACAAGTATAACGGGAATTCCTCCGGCCGAATCCATAATGTCAAATGCCGTACCATCCCCGAGTGAATAGTCGGCAATTATAACGTCAAACTCTCTGGTACCCAGTATGTTATGTGCCTGCGAAACAGAACGGGCTGTAACGCAGTCGTATGGCAGCTTCTTATCTTCCACCATTTGCGTAAATGCCAATTGGTCGAGTTTGTCGTCTTCAATCAGCAGAATTCTGTATCTTTCATTGTTCATATCTTCTGACCTCTTCAATGGTAAGCACCGATAAGTTCTTCCTTCTGGCTTTTGACAGCATCGCCTGACTGTGGAAATGTAAAAAAGAACGTACTGCCCTTACCCACTTCGGATTGCACCCAGATTTTACCACCATACATTTCAACAATTTTTTTTGCTATTGAAAGGCCGATACCGGTAGTTTCGATTTCGTCCTGCCGCGAAAGAGTCTGAAACATTGCAAAAATCTTTTCAAAATATTTCTCCTCGACCCCGGAACCATTATCGCAAACACTGAACTTCCAAAAATCACCTTCCTCCACGCAGCCGACTTTGATTCGGCCTTCGGGCTTGTCCGTATACTTTATAGCATTGCTTAAAAGATTCAGGAAAACCTGGGTGATACGGGTTTGCTCACAAAGAATTGTCGGCAAATCATTTTCAATTTCTATCTTGATATTCTCGCCGGCGCTGACTGACTCGATTATTTCGGGCAAAAGCTCATTAAGATTTACCTTAACCTGTTCTTCTTGAGTTTGTCCGGCTCTCGAATACTGGAGAATCCCGTCAATCAGATTATGCATCCTATCCACACGACCAGCAAGCAGATTTAATTGCTCTTTGCCGCCCTCATCAATCTCGTCAGCATAATCACTTAATATCCAGTTAACCAGTGTATTAATTCCACGAAGAGGTGCTTTTAAATCGTGAGAAACAATGTAAGCAAAATCTTTCAATTCCTTATTGGAGCTCTCAAGCTCCTTTACCAAGTTGGATAGTTTTTCTTCCGTCCATTTTCGTTCTTTTCTTCGCTCAATGGCGTAGCAAATGCTCCGGCCCAATACATCCTTAAAGATTTTACCTTTAACAAGGTAGTCATCTGCTCCATTTCTTATAGCTTGAAGTACAAATTCTTCATCGTCCGAATCTAAAATCACAATTATAGGAGTATCCGGATTAGAGGAGTGAATTTTTTTAACGGCATCAATTCCGTCACCGTCCGAAATCTGTAAGTCTAACAATATAATCTCAAAAGTGTTGTGGTCAAGAAGCTCAATTGCTCCGGACAAATCTTCCACAGTTTCAGTGTTGAACTCTACAGTTTGAGAGGGCTCAAAAAGAAGCCGTTTTATATGACAATCTGATGATTTATCCTTCACCAATAACACATTTATCACATTCTCAGCCATACCAATCTCCCTTTTAGAATGACTCATCCCTTAAATTTTGCAGTTCCGACAGAACACCTAAAAAAAGCAACCCCGCCGTCACCGGTTTCGGATTCAGCAGGATTTTTACACTTCTACACACCCGATAATTTTTTTGCTGCGGTTATACTTGTCTCCTTTCCGCTCCCGCCGCTGCAGATGCCACTGGTTCCTGTGGAACCGATTTCGGCAGGGTAAAGCAAAAGATGCTTCCCTCACCGGGCGTGCTTTCAGCCCAGATTTGTCCGCCTTGTACAGCGATTAATTGTTTAGCTATATATAACCCCAAACCGGTTCCTGGTGTTCCTGGTCCGGCGTATTCATCGCTTTGAACGAAGCGATTAAAAGCATCACGTATATCTTCGTTGCCGATTCCAATGCTGTTGTCCTGCATATTTACCTGCACTTCATCCTTCATATCCTTTATTGTAATCTGGATAGTACTGCCCATTGGAGAAAACTTGATTGCGTTGTCGATAAGATTCACAAATATTTGCCTGACCATGCTGTAGTCTGCATGCACGGAAAAGGCAGGGTCGGGTGGACAGACCCCGAGCAATTTTATCTTTTTTTCATCGGCCATCTCGCTAAGCAGGAATATTGCTTCAGAAACAACCTGTTGTACATCAACTTTGGTCTTTCGCAGCTCTATTTTCCCGGTCTCTATCTTTGAAATATCGAGAAAGTCACTTATGGTTTTCGCCAGTCTGTTGATTATTCTATCTGCCGTTTCAAGTTTTTTTTGAAGCTCGTTGCTTGTCGGGCCCAGCTTTCCTGCTATCGCATTGGTAATGATATCCCTGAAAGTCCGCAGTGACGTTTTAAGTTCGTGTGAAACCGTTATGGCAAGGTCGCCTTTCAGGCGGTCGTACTGCTTGAGTTTATCCTCGGCCTTTTTATGTCTGACCACATTCTCCACTCTTATCGGTAACACCTTAAGATAGTTACGCTCATAATCTTTTATCAGATAATCAAAGGCGCCTGCCTTCCAGGCTTTGACGGCCACTTCCTCATTACCGGCTCCGGTAATAAATATAATCGGAGTATCTTTGGCCGAATCAATGATATCAAACGCCGTCCCGTCCCCAAGCAAATAATCGGCAATTATAATATCAAACGTTTTGGAACTTAGTATGTGGCGCACTTCTGAAACAGACCCGGCTATAGTACAATCATAAGAAAGTTTTTGGTCTTCTACAAGTCGCATAAAAGCCATTTGGTCGAGCGCATCGTCTTCAACCATCAGAATTCTGAGTTTTTTCCTATTCATATTCCGCCTCATTCATTAACAACGCCAAACAGATTGTCTCTTGTTTTCAACAGCATCTCGAAACATTATCAACATAAAAAAGCAATTTCTCCTGTTCACACATTGACTCCGCTCTCTGCGGGGACAGCCTTCGCTGCTTCGCCGACAAGTTTAGTCAGACTCTGCACTATTCTGTCCCAATCAGCATTGGTATCGAGTCCGGACTCCGGCACAGGGCTTTCTAATTTGATGCCTTTTTCAGTTGCAAGCGGAGTCAAGGCCTTTAGAACCTGTGAAACTACTGAGTAAAGCCCCAACTCTGTAATAGCCATATTTATCTTGTCCTTATCAATTTGTGAAACCTCAAGAAAATTGCCGATAATCCCTGTAACCGCATTAATATTCTTATCAGCTAATTCCAGACCGTTACGCAGCTGAGCATCGGTTTGGACCGCAGATGCTCTCATTGCATCTGTGACGATATTCCCTAACTCAGTGATTGGCTCTGTCAACTGATGGCAAAGCGCAACAGCAAGCTCTTTTATCAGCCGATTTTCTTTTATCAATTCCTGATTCGAAGTCCGAAGCTCAGTCTCAATTTTCATACGTTCCGAAATGTCGCGTGCTATTACAACAAGAGCAACTTCATTTCCATTCTCATCTGCAACATCGGACCTGGAAAGTGAAACCGGAAATTCGCTGCCGTCCTTTCGTCTGTGGAAAAACCCCACCTCCCAGCCGCTAACTGCCTGATAATTATTTTCCCTATCCATGTTCACATGACCGGAGTTCCAGAGTATATTACTGTCTTTTCCTATGACCTCTTTCTCCTCATATCCGTAAGTTTCACAAAAGGCCTTGTTGACGAAGGTAATCTTGTCGTCGAGGTCCGTAATATAGACGCAATCGTCGGTACTGACGACTGCATGTGAGAGCAGTCGAAGTCTTGATTCCATTCGCTTGTGCTTAACCGCATTTTCGATTGTTATTGGAACTGTCTTAAGATAGTTCTGCTCGTGGTCTTTAATCAGATAATCGTAAGCCCCTGCTTTCCACGCTTTTGTGGCTATTTCTTCATTACCGACCCCGGTAACAAGTATGATGGGTGTATTCAAAGCCAAATCAATGATGTCAAATGCAGTTCCGTCCCCCAGTGAATAATCGGAAATCACAACATCAAACCGCCCTAAACTCAGTATGTCCCTGGCCTCTGAAACAGAACCAGCTACTGTACAGTCGTATGGAAGTTCCTCTTCTTCCAGCATTCGCTTAAATGCCATCTGGTCCAGCCTGTCGTCTTCAATCAGCAGAATTTTATATCTTGTATTTTCCATAATATTATCCCTCATTCGCAGGCAATTCGCTTAATGTCCAGTACAGGTCAATTGCCCTGATTGCCTCTACAAATCTTTTATAATCAACGGGCTTGACTATATAGCCCGCAACGCTCAGCTCAAAGCTCTCTACGATATCATGCTCTTCTTTGGACGTGGTTAAAACAATAACGGGAATCTTTTTCAGCTTTTTGTTCTCCTTCGAGATTTTCAGAAATTCGACGCCGTTCATCTTCGGCATATTCAAATCCAACAAGATAACACATGGCATTTGACTGTCCTCGGCTCGCAAGTATTTCAGCGCCTCTTCACCATTGATTCTGTGAACAAGTTTATTTGTAACTTTCAAATCCTTAAAAGCTCGTTGGACCGTCATTGTGTCCACTTCGTCATCTTCAA
>JAUVVQ010000079.1 GCA_030604525.1 Phycisphaerae bacterium
ACCGCAGGAGCCAGATTGGTTACATCTGAAAAAGGTGACATCTTGTCGCCGAAATACGCCCCCGCAACAATCGCACCTGCTGCAGGCCCCCTCGGGATACCAAGAGCTATAGCAATTCCCATAAAGGCAACACCAAGAGTTCCGATTGTCCCCCAGGAAGTACCTGTTGCAATGGAAGTAACACTGCAAACAAAACAAGCCGTGACTAAAAATAATTTTGGTGAAACAATTTTCAAACCGTAATAAATAATCATAGGAATGGTGCCGGCGGCAATCCACGAGCCGATAAGAATACCAACACAAATCATAATCAGCATAGCCGGCAACGCCTTATGAATACTATACACAATTCCCTCTTGCATATCTTCCCACTTAAAACGGAGAATAAGACCTAAACAGCCCGTAAGAAAGGCAGCCGAAATCAGAAGAACCTGCGGCTCGATGTGATACATACCATAGCCAATTATTAGAAGAAACATCATTGCAACAATTGGTATAAGGGCTACTATAATCCCATGTTTTCTTTCTACCGGCATCTCTTTCTCATTTGTTTTTTCCATTTTTTACATCCCTTTGGTTATCTTGAACTATAAATTCCTTTGACAATCAGTCTCACCTCGACAGTCGTCTTTCGACTCCAAACCATACAGGGCACAACTCATCGTGGAACAAAAAGTTATGACCATCTGCAGATATGAACTGCTAATTTTTTTCACACTTTTTAAGCTCTAACTCAACCGGCTGCATTAATCTTAAGATGGGATATTGCCGGCCTTCTTTCAGATATTGCCCAAAGTGGTACTTGCGACCGCTTCTTTCGGTGCAAATTCCCCAGTTCGACTGCGGCTCCAGCAGCAATGGAATAAGATTGCCGGCCCTTTGTCGCAGAAACACCACAACGCTGCCCTCTTCCATAGTTACGTCCTTTGTTTGTACTTTTACCTCAACGTCTTCGCCCCGCTTATCCTCCTCGGTAATGGGGGTTAGGGATAAAATCTTATATTCTTCGACCTTGAGTTTGGTATCCTTTTTCAAACAATACATCTCTATCTGGTGCCTGGAAAGCAATTCGGTCAGTCTGCGCTCATTTTTCGAAAAGATATATGCAACCGGTTTCTTGATGCTTTTCTTAATTTTCACAAGCGGCGCATAATTTCCCAGTTCTTTCTCGAATTTTTTCTGGGAATTAACATCATATAGAGGATACATTGTTGTTGTCTTTCGTTCGGGGTCCGCACCGTAATCCATTCGGATATGAACCACATCTTCACCGCTGGACCGTTGCTCCAGCAGTTTCTGCCTGGCAGAACGAGCAACGCTTAAAACCTTCTCGCGGTACTTCGCTATAGTTTTAAGAAAGGCCGTAATGGCGGAAATCTGACCTGCTGTGCGCCGCTCGATCTTATTAACCGACCCACTGTACTTCTGACCCTCTAATATAAATGAAAATGTGTTGTATATCCCTGTGCTCTGCCGGCCGTCATTGATATTGGTTGTACTGTGGCGAATCCTTCTTGCTTCAGGCGGACCACCTACGATATAACGGTGGAAGGTAAACCCATCCGCCTTTACTAATTGCCCCACTTCCGGAACAACAACATCCATCGAAAATTTCATGATTGCCGGCGAAATGTTCAGATTCGATACACAATCAAACATTTCTTCAGCATTTTTCCTGTAGCCAAGACGTAGCCAGCGATTTGACATACAATTGGATTCGTGTACATCCACGACAACTTCCGGCATCCATTTTAAGAACAGAGTATGAAGGGCCAATGACTCCGGCTCACTTAAAACCACATGATTTCGATTCAAATCCATATCATTAGCGTTTCTGCGGGTATCCTTTGCAGCCCCATCGGGGTTCACTAACGGCACTATAAGCACATCGAGTTCTTTTAATACATCCTGCAGAGAACCTGTCGCCAGCTCTCTTATCAGGATTAAAGCGGCTTCTTTGCCGGACGGCTCATGGCCGTGCTGCGTCGCAAAAATCAAAACTACCGGCTTCACTCCCCGATGCGAGCCAAAAACCTTATCCTCACTAAGCATCACAGCCGGGATTTCCCGACCTTCCACACTCTTGCCTATCACCTCTATCTGTACCTTGTCCGAGAGAGAATCTATTTTCTTAAGATAAGCCATCATTTCTGAATGGCCGGTTAATTTGACATAACCACATTCCTCAAGAGGCGAAAGCGGCTGCGGCCTCGAAATCTCATAAGCCTGGCAGCCACCACATATAAATAAACATTGAAAAAGAACAATAAATACAGCGTTTTTAACCTTCAGATAAATAATTAACTCCTTTAATGAAAATTTTGTGTCCAATAATGCGAATGTGCTCGATAAGACTAATATCAAGTCCCGAAAACTGCAACAACTTCTTCAAAATTACCTAAACTTTAATATACTCGCTTTACTTCAGGCGATACGTTTGCTTATGCCGCCACCCAATGCGAAACCGAAAAAGCCGTTTGGTTTTCATAGTAAAAAGAGCGGCAAGAAAAGATAGACTCATCTGCTCAATGAGTCGGTCGGTTGGCATCTGTCCTGTGCCAGTCGGGTCAGTTTAATCAGGTCGGCAATGTAATTCGGCTTGTTGTCTGTCTGTTTTTTGGGATAGATTTTTTCAATCTTAATCGGATAATTTCCGTGCGGGCCGAATATCACCGTAACACAGGAATCGCCGAGGACATCAATTTTGCTTCCGTCGTGAACGACCAGAGCTGTTCCTTCATCAATACCGAGACCCACGAGATACGGATAGGAGGTTACTGCGTCAACGAGCCGAACCTGGCGCTGGCGTTTTATAAAGTGCTGGTCTATTATTGCGCCGGGTATGAAGCCAAGTCCGGTTTCGATTTCGGGCTTTGGATGGCCTCTTGCTATCATCGTTCTTGACATAATAGCGGCACCTGCCGAAGTTCCGCCGATGACGCCGCCTCGTTTGAGCACTTCGTGGAATTTTTTCTCTGCCAGCGTACCGAGATAAGCGTCAGCGATTCTGGATTGTCCGCCGCCTCCGAACCAGATTGCGGTTGCTTTTTCGAGTGGCTTTACGAAATTTGGGTCGTTGGCATCTTCTTTTGAACGGGTGTGAAGAATTGTTACCGAGGCGGGGTTGCGGTCTCGCCATTTTTTGAGATATTCGTCAAGGTCAAGTTTATCTGCTTCTTTTCTTGCGGTTGGGATGACGACGATATGAGCGTTTTTGCCACCTGCCAGTTTCATAAATCGCTGCCAGATTACGTCCGGCAGCACCTTTCCGCCGCCGACGATGACCAGCGAGCCGGCTATTGGCTCAATAGGTTTGAGTGCATCAGCATCGATTATCAGCTTGGCCTGGTGTTCTGCTTTTTTTTCTCCGAGCAGCTCAGCCAGTTTTGGCTCCATAGCTTCGGCCCAGATTTGGCATCCCTCATGCGTCAGGTGCAGAAGGAGTAAACTCAAAAAAAGCATGAAGGTAACCGGTGATTTTCTCATGGAACACTTTTCTTTTCGAATGAACATGAATAAATTTAACTTAATCAGGTATCTCCAATAAATAAGGTTAATAGCAGGTTTCTTTATGAATAAAACGGTGATTTTACAAAAATCTAACTGAACTATCAAGAAATCCCATGCGGTTTAATGCATTTAGTTGTTTCTGGAAAGCAATCCCTGCAGCCGTAGAAAGAAACTAATCGATTTTTAATCCCGGTTTTCCCATATAAAGGTGGCGCATCCAATGCTAATTTGATAGTATAGAGCCTATGGAATGGATTTACTTGAGTTTTGATCATTAAAAAGGAATAACCTGATGGGTAGATTTGAAACAGAGATACTTACACAACCACAAAATCTTGAATTATTGATGGGCTTTCCAGGTATATGGGTGGATCAGTAAAACGGGGCAGATCAATATAACAGAAAGGATGTTCTATGAAATGGTGGTTTAGACAACAACTTTACACACAAATCTTTATATGTATCGTTGTAGGAATCATTCTCGGGCTTGTTTTTGGTGAGAAAATAACTGTTATCCAGCCGATTGGGGACATTTTCATTCGTTTGCTTATGATGTTGATCGTACCCTTGACTTTCCTGACTCTGATAAGCG
>JAUVVQ010000080.1 GCA_030604525.1 Phycisphaerae bacterium
GGCGAAAAACTTCATGAGACCTTAGTTTCTCCTGATGACGGCATCCACACTTATGAGTTTGAGGACAAGTTTGTTATTTATCCGCATGTGGTAGAGCGTGACTTTGAGCGGCGAGACGGCAAGCCGCTCAATACAGGTTTTGCCGGTTACAGAAGTGATAATAATAAGCATTGGCTGGAAGTGGAGGACCTGGCGAAGATGGTAGAAGATAAGGAGAAAGACGATGCATCCTATTCCTTACGGGAAGCAATTTGTGGACGACAGCGACATCCGGTCTGTAGTTGATGTTTTAAGTTCGGATTGGCTCACTCAGGGACCGAATGTATGCGATTTCGAGAGAGCATTATGTCAAAAATTTGAATCCGAATGCGCCACGGTTCTCAGCAGTGGAACCGCGTCGCTGCATTTGGTTGGTTTGGCTCTCGGCTGGAAGGCCGGCGATGTGGTATTGACGACGCCGATAACCTTTCTCGCCAGTGCCAATTGTATTCTGTATGCGGGAGCGAAACCGGATTTTGTGGATATTGATGCGTGCTCTTATACGATTGACGTTGAAAAACTGGAAACGAAGCTGAAGCAATATGATGCTTGTGGAAACAGAGTAAAGGCGGTTGTCGCGGTCGATTATGCCGGTCAGCCCTGCCGGTGGGAATCGCTTCGCCGGCTTGCGGACAAGTATGAATTTCAATTAGTGGACGATGGCTGCCATGCAATTGGTGCCAAGTACAAAACTGTGCCGACAGGCTCGCCGAAATATGCTGATGCAACGGTGTTCAGTTTTCACCCTGTCAAGCATATCACGACCGGCGAAGGGGGAGCGGTCCTTACCGATAGCAGGGAACTGGATGAAAAAATAAAAATGCTTCGTCTGCACGGTATCACCAAGGATAAATCACTTTTGGAGAAGAATGACGGGCCGTGGTACTACGAAATGCACGAACTTGGATTTAACTATCGAATAACTGATATCCAGTGTGCTCTCGGATTGAGCCAGTTGAAGAAGCTTGATAGATTCATTAAAAGGAGACGGCAGATAGCGGCGTACTACGATGGTATTTTCGGTGAAGATGAGAGATTTATTATACCGCAAACGATTCCTGAGGCTGAACATGCATACCATCTGTACCCGTTACAGATAAAGTTTGATGATATTTCGGTGGTAAAAGATGTTTTCTTTCAGCACCTGAGGGAGAAGAAAATATTTTGTCAGGTGCATTATATTCCTGTGCATCTGCAGCCTTATTACCGCAGGCGTTTTGGTTTCAAGGAAGGGGATTTCCCAGTCTCGGAAGAATTTTATAAACGAGAGGTATCTATTCCGATTTATCCGGCGTTAGAAAACACAGAAATGGAATATGTTGGTGCGGAAATTGTCGAATCGATAGCTGAGTACTGTTTAGCCTGAATTACGTGAAAGAAAATTAACGCACACAGGACATGATGTTTTTGATGAGAAAACGCAGCACCGAATGATTGAAGACCTTTAAGTGATTATGAAAAAGGTCATGCTCGAATCTGATATTGCGATATCGAGTGGCGGACAAACACTGTGCGAATTAGCGGCTGTTAACGATTTTCGATGAAAGTACTTTTTGCCACAAATAATGAAATAACCAAACCTTTGTATCAATGGTTAAAACAGCAAGCGGGCGAAGAGGTGACATTGTATTCCGAGAAACCAACCTTTACATTTGTAAAGGAATTAAGTCCAGATATATTTGTTAGTTATAATTACAAATATATAATCAGTGAAGAAATAATAACTTTGATGGATGGTAAAATTGTAAACCTTCATATTTCATTTTTGCCATGGAATAGAGGTGCGGATCCTAATTTGTGGAGTTTTCTTGAGAATACGCCTAATGGGGTGACGATACATCTTATTGATAAAGATGTCGATACAGGAAACATTCTGCTTCAAAAAGGATTTGAGCTAAATGAGCGCGTGGAAACACTTGAATCATCTTATAAGAAGTTACATGATGAGATACAAAAGCTGTTTATTGTCAACTGGACCAGAATCAAGAACTTCCAAATTTCGCCCAGTCTGCAGCTTGGACAAGAAAGTTGCCATTACAAAAAAGATTCCGTAAAAATCAAAGACTTTTTCGGAGATAAACTTTGGTTTATGCCAATTTACAAATTAAAGCAGGAGCTAAAAAACACCAGGCTTTTATAAAATAAATGCCAATTTACAATTTACAAAATAGTATGAAAAGAAATAACCATTCTGTTTTTATAATCGCTGAAATTTCAGCTAATCACGGCCAGTGCCTTGAAAAAGCTGTTGCCTTGATAAAGCAGGCCAAAGAATGCGGCGCCGATGCCGTCAAGTTCCAGGCGTATTCGCCGGATATTATGACTGTTGATTGTAACAGGAAATATTTTCAGGTCGAGCATCCTGAGTGGGGTGGTCAGAGCTTGTATGAACTTTATAAAAAGGCTTATACGCCATGGGAATGGTTTGGGGAGTTGAAAAGGATAGCTGATGATTTGGGGATAATATTTCTTTGCACAGCGTTTGATAAAACCGGCGTTGACATGCTCGAAGGGCTTGATATTTGTGCTCATAAGATATCTTCGTTTGAGCTGGTTGATTTGCCTCTGATAACCTATGCCGCAAAGACCGGGAAGGGCTTGATAATATCTACGGGCATGGGCGATATCAGTGAGATTCGGGATGCTGTTGACACAGCACGCCGGGCAGGCGCGGAGGATATTATCTTATTAAAATGCGTATCAAGCTATCCGGCAAAGGCCGAAGAGATGAATTTGCGAACGATTCAGGACATGAAGGAGCAATTCAATTGTCCTGTAGGTCTTTCGGACCATAGTCTGGGAATTGGAGCGTCGGTTTGCGCGGTGGCTCTAGGAACCGATGTGATTGAAAAGCACTTCACTTTATCTCGACAAGACAACACGCCGGACAGCTTCTTTTCGATAGAGCCGGCGGAGTTAAAAAGCCTGGTGGAAAATATCAGGGTGGCTGAAAAAGCTATTGGTAACGTTCACTATGGAATCACGGCCGAGGAAGAGAAGAACAGGGTTTTCAGGCGGTCTTTGTTTGTGGTTGAGGACATCAAGGCTGGGCAGGAGTTTTCAGAAGATAATGTCAGGTCTATTCGGCCGGGCTATGGACTGGCGCCAAAGTTTATTGATGAAGTAATCGGTAAAACGGCCAGTTGTGATATCGACAAAGGGACGCCATTTAGCTGGGATTTGGTTTGGCATTGCCATGAGCGTAACAGCAAGTTCTTGACGGAGAATGTTTGAATTGAATGTGGCAATTATACCAGCTCGTGGCGGAAGCAAACGAATTCCATGCAAAAACATCAAGAAGTTTGCCGACAAACCAATCATTGCATATTCAATTAAGGCGGCACAAGAGTGTAAAATATTTGATCGTATAATTGTATCTACTGATTGCAAGCGAATAGCTGAAGTTGCAGAATCCACTGGCGCAGAGGTTCCTTTTATCCGGCCCTCTGAGCTTTCTGATGACCATACTCCAACTGCACCGGTACTTGAACATGCTATAAGATGGTTTGAATCGAGGGGGAAAACAGTGAAGTATTTATGCTGTATTTATCCAACAGCCCCTTTTATTCGGCAAGAAGACCTTAGAAATGCTTTTGGAATACTTCGCAAGGAAAACGCCAGTGAGGTGTTTCCCGTGACAACTTTTGATTTCTGTATTTTTAGGGGATTGAAAGCCAAGGAAGACGAGTGCTATGAAATGTTCTGGCCTGAAAACGAGCTTGTCTGCTCACAGGATTTCCCGGAAGCTTTACATGATGCAGGGCAGTTCTATATGTTTGACTGCAAGGCATTTCTGAAAAGACAAAAAATGTGGGATCCTTATGCCAGGCTCCTTAAAATACCACGATATCTTGTTCAGGATATAGACACCGTAGAGGATTGGGAAATGGCAGAGGTAATTTATGAAAGTTGCAAAAAGCTTGGTCTTTTAGTCTCTTACAAATGAAATTGTGCGCGAAATGGTATCAAAATTTTGAAGTGAGCATAAAAAACCCCCTTTCCCCCAAACTGGGTTGAAGGGGCTGGCAAAAGTAAAACCGTACTATGGAGTCCA
>JAUVVQ010000055.1 GCA_030604525.1 Phycisphaerae bacterium
CACGGATGGAACCGCTGTAACGGCGGTGCCGAATACCGGATACCACTTCGTGGACTGGTCTGATGCTTCGACCGACAATCCTCGAACGGATACGAACGTTCAGGCGAATATAAGCGTTACCGCAACCTTTGCTATCAACCAGTATGTAATCTCCGGTAATGTTGGTATAGCCGATGTGACGATGAATGGTCTGCCGAGCAGCCCTGTTTCAGATGTCAATGGCGACTACACTGATACCGTTGACTACGGCTGGAGCGAGACGGTTACGCCCACCAGGACAGGTTACAACTTCAGCCCGCCTGAGATGGTTTACAGCAGTGTGGCTGAAGACCATGTCGGCAATGACTATGTGGCTGCGCTCAATATTTACGTAATCTCCGGCGACATTTTGGAACCTGATGTCAATACTCCTATTGAAGGTGTATTGGTATCAGCAGCTAACGACGTAAATTCAGTAACCGATGTCAACGGCTACTATGAGCTGCCGGTTTTCCATGGTTGGTCAGGTACTGTAAGCCCGCAAAAGGAAGGTTGGACATTCGAGCCCAATAGCGATTACTTTGAAAACGTAGTCAGCGACATCAATGATGTTAACTATATTGGAACGATGACGACCTTTACGATTTCCGGCTATGTTGTCGAGGACTATGATTTGGTAACTGCGATTAACGACGTTAACGTTAGTGCGGAGAACGGCGGCGGTTACTATACCTCAAGATACGGCGGCGGCTTTGATGTAACCGATATAGATGGCTATTACGAAATCGTAGTGGATTACAATTTCTCCGGAATCGTCTTACCGGAGAAGTATGCTTACGGCTTCGAGCCGGAATACAGAGAGTATGTTGACGTTACCAGCGACTTCAATGACCAGGACTATCTGGGGACGCTTCTGACGTTCTCAATCTCGGGTCATATTTGCGGTCCTATCGGCAGAGGTATTCGAGACGTCCTTGTGGATGCAAATGGTGTTGGTGGCGGACTTGATATGACTGATTCCAGGGGTTATTACAAACTGTGGGTGGACTATGGATGGTCAGGTACCATCATACCTGAGAAGGAAGGTTATCACTTCGACCCGAACCAGGATTCCTTCACGAATGTTCTCAATGATTACATTGATATGGATTACCTGGGTATAAGGAATGCAGATTTCAACGCTGATGGATACATAGATGAGCTTGACTTGCAATATTTGATTGATTACTGGCTTTCTGATGACCCGCCTTATGGCGACCTCTATGAAGATGGTTTTATGGACTTCAAAGATTTTGCGGAATTTGCCGATGTTTGGTTAATCAAATACTATTAACAAAAACTTACAGATTTGAGTAGTAAACGGCCTGCAGAAGTTATCCTGCAGGCCGTTTTTCTATTATTCCGGACACTTAAGACTACATTCAAGAGAGCTGTAAATCCTACATAAATCAGTCCTGAAGAAAACTTTTATTGCAGAAGGATATGATTTAGTATATAATATAAACAGGTATCGGGCGGGGGAATATTTAAGTCCGGAACAGGTCTTTTGAAAAGTGAATATGGGGGCGAATGGTTTCGACCGGATAGCGGAAAGTCTGGCTGCATGTCCAGGATGTCGGTTGGCCTGGTTAATCATCCGGCAAATTATTTAATTGGCAACTCACAGTTGCGAATGGCTGCGTAACGACGCAGCTCGTCCTCCCGAGCTTTTGCCTGCGGGCATGGGAAGGACGTCATAAAGCAGGCTGCTCCTGAAGGTAGTTCGGGCCTGAAGGAAAAGCTCAATTCCGAAATAGCCAAACCGAAACGTGTCGTTTAGTAATCGGGGAGGCGAAAAAATTAACAAACGACTAAACATGTAGATGCCTGTCTTGAAGCATCACGGGACGGGGGTTCGAATCCCCCCGCCTCCAGTCAGCGTCTCTCGAGCAAAGTCGAGCTATGCAGAATGTCCTGCGTAGCTTTAGCGAAGGAGGGCTTTTCTATATCTGTACCAACATTGTTGGAAGCGAAACAGTAATGAGATATATCTATCTGCCGGTAAGATTCCATTTTTTGGCGATGTGATTCGGTACGGCGAAGCCAAGATACCAACAACCGGAGAGTTTAAGTCTATAGCCAGTTTTGCCAATCAGCAGCGAACCATTGAACCACCTTCCTGCTTTTATGTTAGATATTTCGTTTAGATTGATTTTTATTGGTTTGCCTACTATCGGGATATTGTTTTCTTTCATAAACCGGACGAGATTCTCTCTTGGGATTCTGCAAAATCGTGAGCCGGGAACTCTGAATCCTTTCACTTTGCCGGAATCGAAACATCTGATAATTGTTTGCTGACTTACCTTGCAAACTTCTGCGGATGTGGTCTTTGTCAAGAATCAAAAAAAATAAAAGGTATTTTTAGCTTATAAGCCGGTTTTTTGGCATAACATATTTTTGATTTACTGGTTCGCTGCTTCGGTTTTGTGGCAGGAATTGTCAAAAAGAGAATGGTTTTTCGAGGATTTTTTGGTTTTTTGCGCAAAATCAAATTCGTGCATTCCGGTGGGAATTTCCGGCATTTTGTGCGTTCTATTTTGCAGGAATCTATAAAATTCAATTGCTGTTTTTCTGAAATCTTGGTAACAAATGCACGAGAAGATTATGCCCAAGAATCGAAGAGAACATATTTTTATAAGTGCAGCCGAGCCGAGTGCGGACAGTCATTGTGCCGGTTTGATAAAGGCCTTGAAAAGCAGCGGCATTGAGTTCGAGTTTTCCGGTGTAGGTGGTGAGAAGATGGCTTCAGCGGGCTGTAATCTGCTGGAGGAAACAGCGGGTAAAGCGGCAATGATTTACAAGGCATTCTGGCGGATTTTTTATTTTTACAAGCTGATTAGGCGCATAAGAAAATATCTGAATGAGCAAAAGCCGGATTTAGTTATAGTTTGCGATTCGCCTGCATTTAATTTTCACGTAGCCAAAGCGGCCAAAAAAGCGGGCTTGAAAACCTTCTTCTATGTCGCACCGCAGCTCTGGGCGTGGGGCGGCTGGAGGATTAGGAAACTTCGCAAGTGCTGCGATATGCTTGCCTGCATTCTGCCCTTCGAGGAGCAATGGTTCAGCCAGCGGGGGATTAATACGGTCTTCGTAGGTAATCCTCTGCTTGGTGAGCCGAGCGGAGATTTGAAAGGACAAAATTCGTATGAGCATTTCGAGCCGGAGAAAGCGAAGATTTCGCTTATGCCGGGTTCCCGGCAGGCGGAGATAAATTCTCTTTGGAAACCGATGCAGCAAATAGCACTTGGGATTCAAGAACGATACCCATCTGTTGTTTTTGAGGCGGTAGCGGTTGATGCCGAAAAGAAAGAGCAATTACAATCGTCTCAGATTCCCGGTTTCTCATGCGAATACAAGACGGGTTCGGTTGGCCGGACTGCTTTGCAGACGGATTTAGCGATAGTGGCAAGCGGCAGCGTGACATTGCAGGTGGCCGCTGCGGGGACGCCTATGGTTGTATTATATCAGTCGAGCAGGATTTTGTGGTATTTGATAGGCCGCTGGCTGATAAAGACCGAGCATTTTTCTCTGGTAAATATTCTGGCCCGGAAAGAGCTGGTCCCGGAATTTATGCCTTATTTTCGTTCGACGGGACCGGTAGTTTCAGAATGCCTTCGGCTGTTAGATGACAAAGACGAGCTTTCTGAGATAAGCCGAGAATTGCTGGCTATTACAAGAGGGCTTGCGAAGGAGAATGCGGATAAGAAGACAGCCGGCCTGGTCCTGGATATGCTATCAAAGGATGGAGCAGAATCCGGCAACTAAAGAAAGCCGCTTCTTTTTACGGTAAGTTTCATTTCTCCGATACGATTTTGGTTTTGCAGTCAGGTATAGCAGCGAGAAATTTAGAGCCGTAGGATTTATTTATTATTCTGCTGTCCAGTATAACAACGATGCCGGTGTCTGCTTTACTGCGGATGAGTCTTCCGAAGCTTTGCTTGAACTTTATTATTGCTGAAGGCAGCTGGTAATCGAGAAATGGATTTCCTCCCTTTTGCTTTATTTGTTCGAGCCGGCCGGCGAGAAGCGGCTGGTCGGGGACTGCGAATGGGAGTCTGGTTATTATGACATTACTAAGTGTCGGTCCGGGGATATCGATTCCCTGTGAGAAACTGTCGGTTCCGAAGATGACCGCTCGCTCTGCTTGCCTGAAGTGTTTCAGCAGCGCGCTTCTTTCGAGTCCTCCACCCTGCTGCAGGAGTGTGATGTTATTTTCTTCGAGCCAGTCTGAGATTTCCTCAGCGGTATTGTTCAGCATCTGGTAGCTGGTGAAGAGTATTAAAGCTTTTCCCTGAGTCTCAAGTATGTATTTTTTTATTTTTTCAGATGCAAGGGCTACATACAAAGAGTGGTTTGGAGAGGGCAGCTCTTTTTCGATAAAGACAGTTACCTGTTTTTTGTATTCAAAGGGAGAGCCCAATTTCAGGGCTTCGAAATTTTCCAGTCCTATGGAATTTGCGAAGAATTCGAATCCTGTTTTGCTTTCGGTCGGCTCAGTGCTGAGTGTTGCGCTGGTGAAGACTACCGAGTCGAATTTATCCAGCAGATAGCGTTTGATATCCGGTCCGACGTTTATTGGAGCGCTTTTCAGAAAGATATTCCTGCCTTTGTTATCCGTTGTTTCGACCCAATAGACGCAATCCTTTCTTTGCTGTATAAGGAATTTGTTTATCTCCTCCATTAGGACGGTACAACGGTCGACAAATCGCATATATTCGAATTTTTCGTCAACATCCTCTGTTTGGTTAGCTAACTTCAGAAGCTCTGCTCGCAGGTTTTTCAAGGAACCGGAGATTTTATCGTCCACGAAATGTTTGTGACATTTTCCTGCGGTTTCCTCTTTGTTCGCATCATACCAGGTCAGCACAAGCTTAAAAAATTCTTTGGATTGTTTTCCGGTCTGCACAACCAAATCGATTGCCTTGCCGGCATTTGTTCCGAAGAGAAGTCCTTTATGAGTTCTGGGATTATATAGACCGTCAAGAAGGAATTTAATTTTTCCCTGGCTGATGTTTATACCGAAATGCTCTTCTGCCACATGTTCTGTATTGTGCGCTTCATCGATAATGA
The DNA here is from genome assembly GCA_030604525.1 of Phycisphaerae bacterium. GTDB lineage: Bacteria > Planctomycetota > Phycisphaerae > Sedimentisphaerales > Anaerobacaceae > JAUVVQ01. The sequence goes on from JAUVVQ010000055.1 coordinate 5,089, forward strand.
CATACTGATACGCCGGCAGGACTGCCGCTCCTTGTTCTTTGAGTATCAGGTCGCTGAACAATAATGCGTGGTTGGCTACGATTATCCGCGCGTTTCCAAGTCGTTTCCTTGCGCGCCAGTAGAAACACTGCTGGAAGTAGGGACATTTTCTTCCTCTGCAGTTTCCGTGTTCGCTTTTAACCGCATCCCAGACGGCGTTCTTCGGCAGGAATGGGATGTCGCTTAGTGAGCCGTCTTCGGTATGTTTTGCCCAGTCATTTATCGCTGCCAGGGCGGAGGTGGAATTGTCGAAAAGAGCTGCTTGTTTTCTCATTGCGAATTCGAGTCGTCGCTTGCAAAGATAGTTGTTTCTTCCTTTTGCCAGGACTGCCGTGAAACCCTTTGGCATACATTCAGCCAAAAAGGGTATATCTTTGTTGATTAATTGTTCCTGAAGTGTAATTGTAAAAGTGCTGACCAGAACCTTTCCCTTGCTTTGGTAAATTTTTTCTATAGCGGGTACCAGGTATGCAAAGCTTTTGCCTACACCGGTTCCCGCCTCGACAGCCAGTTGTTTGCCGTTTGTTAATGCCCGCTGAACAGAGCGGGACATCTTTAATTGCTGAGGACGTGTCTCGAAACCGGCAAGTGACCTGGAGATTAACCCTCCTGGCGAGAAGGTTTCCTTCATATCAATAGAATCTGCAGAACTGCTGCTGTTTCCGTGTGGATTTGATGGATTATCGATTTTTATCATAGACAGCATTTAAATTAATTTTCAATATGCTATCTACTATCTGGTTGCTGCAGCTTCGTCAATAATTTTTTTAAGAATATCATAGACGGTTGCATTGGGGAGTTTTTCTTTGGCAGCGTTGATGTGTTCCTGAGCTTTATGGAGTCTGTCAAGCCGATAGTAAAAGTATGCAGCCAGAAAGTGAAGGTCTGGATTTTCATTTTTCTTAATCCATTCTTCAACTTCAGCTATTCTTGTCTCGATGATGTCTCTGCCGCCCATTTTGGCAACAATGTTGATTTCTCGCCTGGCGTAATCGGGATTCATCTGCAATGCTCTGGCAAGAAAAAGTGAGCTGCTCAAATATTCACCTGCACCGAAGAGGGCGCGTGCTTTGCCCGCCAGAGCGGATACGCTTTTTGGGTTATAAGCTGCTGCCGTGGCGTAAGTGTTAGCTGCTCTGTAATATTTGGCGTTCTTCAAAAGATTATCCGCCTTGCCGAGATTCTCACGGAATTTATTTCCCAAAAAGGAATCGAAATCCTCATTAGGTTCGGCGGTACTGATATATTGCTTTGTATAAGCAGTCTCGTTTTTGTTGTTGAAAGATGACGATTTTTGAAAATAGGTTTTTTGCAAATCTTGAGCTTTGTCCTTTTCTTTTGTTTGAAGTTGTTTTTTCTGCAGTTGTTCTAATTGTTCTTGTAAAAGTAACAGTTGCGAAGTCATTTTGTCATAAGTATTTTCCTGCTTATCTATTTTGCTGAGGTCCAGGTAAGTTTGTGTGTTTATTTGTTCGCTGAGCTGCTCAGAAGGTTTCTGTTTTTCGTAAGATTTTGAAGTTTCATCGGTGCCCTGCTTTTTTACTCTTAAATCCGGCGCCTTATCGTCTATCCTCTCAGGGCTTACTTCCAGTATTTTCTGCATCAACTGTTTCTGTTCGGATGTTAGTTCCTGCCCGCCCCTGCTGTATTTTGAAGAATAGAGTGCGGTGTATTTTTGTCGCTGTTGCTGATTATATGTCATAGGTGTCATTGTTATTTCTGAATAACTACTGTTGTAACCGTATGTGTGCTGTAATGCGTTTTTCGAATTATAGCGGGCGTCACCTTGATAGATTGATGAAGGTGTCGTGGTATCCATCAGCTTGTCGTTGATTTTGTAGTTCCGGCTTTGGTATATGCTGCTGCGGTTTGTGGTTGAGTTACCTGGTTTTGACCAATACGGATAATACGGGGTTTCTTTACCGGTATATGTATCATAAATGTTCGAGCTGGTTGATGACCATCTTCGAAAGGAATTCAATGAGGAAGAGCTTGTCCTGTCGCCAAACCCCAGAGGCGATTCATACGGTACGGAGTCTCTAAAATATTTTCCCCCGCCTACATTACCGGTGATGATGCGATTTCCGCTGTTATCGATTTGGTTGCTGCTTCTGAAAAGACCGTTTTGGCTGTGTGTTACCGGAACCGTAGCCGAGCCCATCGGGCTCTGCGGGAAAGCGGGTATCGATAAAACCATTACAAAAAGCACAAATATATTAGTTTTTTTGCTCATGATAATAAATACCCCCCGCAACTGATAATTGTTCGTGTTCTGAATGCCAAAGAAACTTACAGCTTTTTATACCCTGGCTTTTCCGCCCAGTTAAGTTTGGTCACAAGCGTTTCCCAATAAGTTCTAATCGGGTTATTTACGATTAAGAAGTTATTTTCTTCTTTTTGGACAGTTACAATATCATCGACAGACAGCTTCATCGAAACCTGACCATCTACAGAGACAGTAGTGCCTTTATTAACTCGGATACCGAAGACCTCGACTTTACTTTCTGCATTAATAACTATTGGTCTAAAGCTTAAGGAGTGAGGACACATAGGTGTGATAACCATTGCTTCCATATTACCGGACAAAATAGGTCCTCCCGCCGATAAGTTATATGCGGTAGAGCCGGTGGGTGTGGAGATAATCAGCCCGTCGCTCATACATCCGGCCAGGGGTTGATTATCGACCGAAATTTTAAGCTCAATCATTCTAAACGGCGCTCCCGCTGAGACGAAAATGTCGTTTATGGCCGTAGAATGGAATTTTTCTTTACCATTTCTGAGCACCCTGCATCCTAATATCATTCTCTCCTGTACAGGTGCTTTGCCCGATATTATCTGACTGAAGGATTTTTTGAGCTCTTCAAAGCTGAATTCCGCCAGGAAGCCCAGCTTTCCGAGGTTGACTCCGATTACCGGTACCCTGCTGGAACTAAGGTACCTTGCAGCGAAAATGATACTTCCGTCGCCTCCAAATACGACAGCGAAATCAACCTCTTTTAATATCTGGAAATTGCATTCATTTATGTTACAGCTTGCGACTATTTCGGCATCATCTTTGGCAAAATCCTCAAAATCCTTTATTATTCGGGCGACCTCACCCTTCTGCGGGTCACCAAAGATTACCAGCTTAGGTATCTTGCTTTTGGACATAAATACTTCCTTCTGTTACAAGATGGACGTAAACCTTATTTGTTTTTTTGGCTGTCGATGCTCCTGGCTGCCTGCACTATTTTATCGGCATTTACACCCGCCTCCATCAATTGGGCATTACGGGAGTTGTGCTTTATGAACTTTCTTGGGGCGCCAATTGTTATTATCGGTCTTGGAATGCCGGCGGGGAAAGCCGAGGCAACCTTTTCTAAAAACGCAGAACCAAAACCGCAGGATAAATAATGGTCTTCAACCGTTATAATCGCCATTCCATCGCTGAGGATAGAGATGATATTTTCATCGATTGGTGCTGCAAACCGGGCGTTTATTAAATCAACGTTGATGCCTTCTTCGGCGAGCTTGGTTTGTGCCTGCCGGGCTTCGTGGAGCAGGCTGCCGTAATTTACAATTGCAATTTGAGAATCAGGATAACTTTTTAATGTAACACTTTCGGCAAGCTTAAAAGCAGCAGAACAACCAGGGCTTTCTTTATTGTTTTCTGAAATAAAGTCTTTAGGATATCTTATACATACCGGTTTGTTCTCAGTGAGGGCGAATTCCAAAGCCGACTTGAGTTCGGTCTCATTGGAAGGTGCGGTTAATACCATATTAGGCATCATCCTGAGAAACCCGATATCCATCATACCGTGGTGCGTTGGACCGTCTGGGCCCACGAGTCCGGCTCTATCGATGCAGAAAACAACCGGTAGATTTTGGAGGGATACTTCCTGTGCGATCTGGTCGAAGCTGCGTTGAAGAAAAGTTGAATATATACAGACCACAGGTTTTAAGCCGCCTTTGGCTAAGCCGGCAGCCACATCAACAGCGGTGCTTTCTGCAATTCCAACATCGTAAAATCTGTCAGGGAATGCCCGGCGAAAGCTTCCCAACCCGGTTCCCTCACACATCGCTGAGGTTATGGCAATGATTTTTTTGTCCTTTTCGGCAAGCTCGACGAGATGTTCTTCAAAAACGTCTGTAAACTTTTTCCGACTGGAACTTGTTATTACTGTCTCGCCATCTATTTCAAATGGGCCGGTGGAGTGAAATCTTGGCCGGTCATTTTCTGCAGGGCTGAAGCCCTTGCCCTTTTTCGTATAAATATGAAGAATTGCAGGTCTATCGAGGTGATTCAATCCTTCAAACAGTTGTATCAGCGATGGGATATCATGGCCGTCAACCGGACCGAAATAGGGGATGTTCAGACTCTCGAAGAGCCGGCTGGTAGGCAGAACCATTCTGATGCCTTTTTTAATTCTCTCGATTGTTTCCTCTACACTTTTGCCGATAAGCGGCATGTGCTTGAGTATATTTTTTGTTGTTTTTCGCAGGTCTTCGTATGTCTGACTAAGACGTGCCTTGGAAAGATATTTTGCTACGGAGCCGACGGTAGGGTCGATAGCCATTGAATTGTCATTAAGAATGATTAGCAATTGTCTCTTGACCAGACCGAGATTGTTAAGAGCTTCGAAGGAAGTGCCGTTTACGATACTTGCATCTCCTATGAGAGCAACGATTTTGTCATTTTTTTTCTGCTGCTGCTGGGCCAGCGCCATCCCGATTGCCGTAGGGATTGAGGTTCCTGCATGCCCGACCGTAAACTGGTCGTATTCGCTTTCTTCAGGATTTGGAAAACCGCTTATTCCATCCGCCTGTCGCAGTGAGGAGAAAACATTTTTCCTGCCGGCAATGATTTTGTGCGCATAGCACTGATGTCCGACGTCCCAGAGAAGTTTGTCTTTTTTGAAATCAAAGACGTAATGCAGTGCTATGGTTAACTCGACGACACCCAGACTGCTTGCAAGATGCCCGCCTGTCTGACTTACTGATTTGAGGATAAATTCTCTGAGTTCGACAGCCAGCTCTTTAAGCTGCTCTATATCAAGCTTTTTTAAATCCTCGGGGCTTTCAATTGTTTTTAATAATCCATCCATAACCCAAACCGGCTTTCTATATACATTTTTTTTGATTTGAAGTGCATAAGAATCGTTTCTTTCATTGTAATAAGTTATTTTGGAAATTGCCACTTTCAAAAAAAGCTTTTTCCGAGCGAATTGTTGGGTGCTGTGCTTATAACTCAGGATTGTTTGTTGTTTTTCCGTTATCCGGATGTTGATTTTTTCCTGCAGTTTGCAGCGGCTGGTTCAGGGAGTTTTTGAGTTAGGTTTAAAATTTGCCGGGGATTAAAAAGGCCAAAAGCATTTGTTCTATGCTAATGGCCCATTGGTTTTTGTTTTTTTGATTTAATAACCGTTTTAATACTCGCTAAGGCAGATAAAGGCGGAGGACGTATCTTTAAATTAGATTCCTTTTTTTCCCAAGTATAGCGATTTATCCACAGATGTGGTATTTTTTTTATTGGTCCTGTTCTAATCCAGAAAACGGGCACTAAGAAATAGAACGACCCTATGAGCAGCATCCTGGCTTTCATACAGAGTACTCCCATAAAAACTCTGCGTATAATATCGGCGAGGTAAAAGAGATTTCATTAAATAAATAATGGACGGCAACGGCCATTGAGATGCTTTAGGAAAGCTGGGTTTCAACTGAAAGATCGAGTTATCACCATAAAAAGCAAGGATAATATAGGAAGCTGTTTTAGTTTTATATTGTAGAAAAAATAGTTCGTGGTTTTGGACACATAGTGGGGTGGGATTTTGGTCAAAATTAGCACTCATAGGCGCAAGTGTTAAAATAGGTAAGGGAAAAAGTTGTGAAAATTGGGTTTGATTGGGTTTGTTTTTGAAGCGTCTGCGAAGGGGAATATTGATATAAGGTTTTATTATAACAGGAGTTATGTTTGTTGCGGTTTTTCGGAAATTGGGTTTGTTTTGCATAAAAAGTATATTTTTGATTGACCCTTTTTTCCTCCAAATCTTATTAGACACTGATTTACACGGGATTAACACCGATAATTTTTGCCATCCCGCACCAATTAGGCG